>JBPCSL010000029.1:0-4110 GCA_051007175.1 Candidatus Nanopelagicales bacterium | reverse complement strand
ACGTCGCACGGAAAGCGCGTCGATCCTGAGGAAATCGCCTCAGGACGGAGGCCGATCGGAGTCCTGCTGCCGGCGCAATTCCGTCATATAGGCCTGCCAGGCCTGAGCCTCCGGAGTCGACTCCTCCACCGCCCGACGGGCGGCTTCCTCGGCCTCCGCCTCCGCCTTGTACGCCGCGATGCGCGAGCTGTAGCGGTCCGTGAACCAGCGCGTGATGTTGCCGTGCTTGCGATAGCGGTTCCAGATGACGATGGCGAAGAGGCCGATGATGGGCCACTGGATGCTGTAGACCGCGGCACGGCCCACGCCCTCGAAGGCGCGGCGCACCTCGATCACCGTGGCCACCGTGCACAGGGCCAGGACGAGGACCAGTGGCAGGTGCAAGGTCCAGAAATCCTTCATCCGGCGGTTGGACTCCTCGCTCACGCGACACTCACCTCCTCAGGCTTCTCGCGATGCTCTCCCGCACGGACCCTCATGCGCAATAGCAGCAGGAGGACGAGCAGCGCCTCGGCCACCGCGATGGAGAGGAGCAGCTGACCGACCGTCTCGCGCGCCGCGGACCAGGCCAGCACGGGCCACAGCACCATGACCGTCGCCGTGGCCGGCCAGCCGCGCGGCCCGACCGCAGCGACGGAAAAGGCCCAGCCGACCACGACCAGGAGCACGCTCGCGATCAGCGCGGCGATGCCGATGCCGAGCGCTCCCGAGGGCACGAGTCGGGCGACGACGAAGCCCACCACGAGCAGGGCCACCGCGAAGGGCTCGGGGTAGGTGCGCGAGGCCTCCAGGATGCGCCGAGGTCGCGCGCCCGCCCAGGCCAGCACGAGCGGGATGCCCAGGCCCAGCAGGGTGAGCGCCCCCGAGGTGATGTGGTCGCCTGCGATCGCACCCGCGGGGGGCGCGGTTCGTGACAGTGCCACGGACAGTCCCAGCGCAAGGCCCATGAGCACGACCTCGAAGGCAGCGAAGCGCACGAGCAGGTGACGGCCATCCACCGTATCCGCGACAGGGACGACGCGCTGCCGCTGCCGCCAGCCGAGCACGACAAGGGCGAAGAGGAGGGTGGCCTTGGCGAGGATGAGCGTGCCGTACGGCGTGGTGATGAGCGAGGCGAGGCCGTCGACACGCAGGGAGGCATTCACGAGGCCGCTCTCGCCGAGCACGAGCACGCACACCAGCGCGAGCACGCTGAAGCGCCGAATCGCCAGCGCGGCATCAGGCGCCCCGGGGGCGACGTACACGCACACGGCAATGAGGCCACCGACCCAGACACCGACGGCCGTGAGGTGCAGGGCCAGCGAGATGGAGGCCGCCGTGTGGCCACCATGCAGGCCCGAGTGCCCGCTGAGGCCGGGCAGCATGGCCGCGATGATGGCGAGCACCGTCACGATCACGCCAGTCGTGCGGCCCAGGATCGCCCAGCCCAGCGCCGCCACGAGGGCGACGAGGACCACCTGCACCATGAGGAGCTGGCCGAGCTGCGTCTGGGTGAGCAGGGACTGCACGACAACGGGGTCGAGGGAGTCGCCCCAGGGACGGCCGAGCACTTCCGACACGGTGAGCGGGATCTGGCACAGCAGTGCGACGAGCCACACGAGAGCCGACATCGACGCGACCGACAGCAGGCGCAGGCTGGGCCGCGGGAGGAGGAGGCCGCCGACGACAACAAAGCCCAGGGTCAGAGCGGCGGCGATGTCGCGGATCCAGCGATCCAGTGGCAGGGCCCACAGGGTGGCGCCCGGGACCAAGGGGAGGCCTTCGGCCACCTCCTCGGTGAGCGCGCCAAGGGTCGCGAGGATGAGGAGAAGAATGGGCAGCCCCGCGAGGAGGCCTAGGGCAACGCGGCCCCCGCGGAAGGTCACTGTGACGGGGACGGCGATGCGCTCGGCGAGGGAGTCGCCGCGTTCGGGTTGAACTGCGTGAACGAGCCGAAGTTCGGCGGGTCGACGTTCGAACTCGCCTTGAGGAACGTGGTGCACAGGCAGCCCAGGAGGATGCTCGCGCACACCCAGGTCATCCACATCGAGACGAGCTTGACCTGGGACGGATTGCCCGCGGAGATGAGCCCCGCCCGGGACCGATTGAGGACCGCGAGGAGCAGGAATGCCACCAGCACGAGGTGCACGGCCGTCGATCCGGTGAGCAGGAAGACGACCGAGGCGTAGGCACCGTTGCTGGGCCCGAAGGGGAACGTCGACATCTGCCAGATCTGCAGCACGAGGGCGACGATGATCACCAACGATGCCACCAGCGAGCCCGTGAGAAGTCGCCCACGGTGACCCTCGGCGATACCTCGGGATGCCCACCACGCGACCGCTGTCGCGATGACGGTGAGCAGCAGGATCGTCCAGAACGGCCAATCCGCCGCCCAGGGCAGCGGGGAGCGGCTCACGAGGCCGTTGTTGCCATTGAAGGTCTGCTGGTTGGGAGCCCACCCGTTGTTGACGTTGAGCGACCACAGGTAGCAGTAGCTGATGATGAGCGCCATCGTCCCGGAGAAGTCGACGACGATGAGGAACGTCAATCCGACGCGGTTGCGGCGCGCGACGACGGAGACCGGCTCGCCGGTGGTGGGCGACAGGGTGGAGCTCATGAGGGCGCCCCCACCTTCTCGTCGTACTGCTTTTCCAGGGTTTCCGGAGCCAGTGGATCAGGCACGCCGTAGTGATAGGGCAACGAGGTCACCACGGGGAGCACGGGGAAGTTCTCGAGCGGCACCGGCGTGGGCGTCTGCCAGTCGAGGGTCTGCGCCTGCCAGGGGTTGCCGGGTGCCAACTGGCCGCTGCGCCACGAGCTGATGATGGCCGCCAGGAAGATCAGCATCCCGACGCCGATCGTGTAGGCACCGATGGTGGAGATCCAGTTGGAGATGTTGAACATGCTGTCGAACTGCAGGACGCGACGCGGCTGGCCCTGCAGGCCGGCCACGAACATCGACCCGAACGTGATCTGGAAGCCCGCGAACGCCGTCCAGAAGCCGATGGAGCCGACTCGCTCGTCCAGGTAGCGACCCGTCATCTTCGGGAAGTAGTAGGCGACGGCGGCCATCGCGCCGAAGAGTCCCGCGCCCATGAGCATGTAGTGGAAGTGGGCCGTCACGAACATGTTGCCATGGAAGAACTGGTCGGCGGGCACGTCGGAGAGGTAGACGCCGGTGACGCCGCCGATCATCTTGTTGAAGATGACGGCGAAGACCGCCATCATCGGCAGCCGGCTCCAGAACTTGCCGCGCCACATGGTGCCGATCACGACGAGCACGAGCAGGCCCACGGGGATGGAGATCATCTCGGTGGAGAGCATGAACGGATAGCCGGCCTCCGGCGCCCAGCCGGTCATGTACATGTGGTGTGCCCACACCAGGCCACTGAGCCCGACCACGCCCACGATGCCGGCGATGGCCATGTAGTAGGCGAAGAGCGGCTTGCGCATGAAGACGGGGATGAGCTCGAGAATGACGGCCATGCTCGGGATGAGGATGACGTAGACCTCGGGATGGCCGAGCAGCCAGAACATGTTCTCGTAGAGCCAGACACTGCCGCCCTCGGTGGGATCGAAGAACGACGTGGTGATCATGCGATCGGCCATCGACAGCATCTGCGAGTACATGTAGAACGGAAACGCGTAGAGGCCCATCGCCGCCGCGGCGAAGGTGCCGTAGATGAGGATCGGCGTACGCGCCCAGGTCATGCCCTTGGCCCGCATCGTGAGGATCGTGGTCATGATGTTGACGCTCGCCACGGCGGTGGAGACCGAGAAGACGATGATCGTCGTCTGGTAGCCGATCATGCCGGGGCCAGCCTGGGCATTCAGCGGCTGGTAGACGGTCCAGCCATCGCGAATGCCGCCCACGAGCAGCGACAGGATCAGCGGGGGAACCGCGCACACCAGGAGCCACAGGCTCAGGGCATTGAGGCGCGGGAAGGCCATGTCGCGAGCGCCGCACATGATGGGCACGATGAAGTTGCCCACCGGGCCGGAGACGATGACGATCATCGCGATGACCATGGCGATGCCGTGCGTGCCGACTAGGGAGTTGTAGAAGTCCGGGTTGAACAGCTCGCCCCAGGTGAAGCCGAGCTCAGTGCGGATGAGCATGGCGCACAGGCC
>JBPCSL010000028.1:0-2791 GCA_051007175.1 Candidatus Nanopelagicales bacterium | reverse complement strand
GACCCCGCGAAGCTCGCGGGCGTCAACGTGACGGCCGAGGTCGTCGGCCACGAGCGTGGCCCCAAGATCCGCATCCTCCGCTACAAGAACAAGTCCGGCTACCGCCGCCGCCAGGGTCACCGCCAGGATCTGACCCGGGTGAAGGTCACCGCCATCGAGACGAAGGCCTGACGACATGGCTCACAAGAAGGGTGCGTCCAGCACCAGAAACGGTCGTGACTCCAACGCGCAGCGCCTTGGCGTCAAGCGCTTCGGCGGCCAGCTCGTCGGCGCAGGCGAGATCATCGTGCGCCAGCGCGGCACCCACTTTCACCCCGGAGCCAATGTCGGCCGCGGCGGCGATGACACCCTCTTCGCCCTGAGCGCCGGCCGCGTCGAGTTCGGCACCTTCCGCGGCCGTCGCGTCGTCAACATCGTCGAGGCCTAGTCCTCGCGGTCCCCGGACCGCGTAAGCAAGGGCTGTCATCATGGCGACTTTCGTCGACCGAGTCACCCTCCACGCCATCGCTGGCGATGGCGGCAACGGCTGTGCGTCGGTCCACCGCGAGAAGTTCAAGCCCCTGGGTGGCCCCGACGGCGGCAATGGCGGTCGCGGCGGCGATATCCGCCTCGTCGTCGACCCCAGCGTGACGACGCTCATTGCCTTCCATCACCGGCCCCACCACAAGGCGGGCAGTGGCAAGCCCGGCCAGGGATCCCATCGCAGCGGTGCCGAGGGTGAGGACATCGTGCTTGCCGTCCCCGACGGCACTGTGGTGACCGCGGCCGACGGCGAGGTCCTCGCGGACCTCACCGGACCGGGAGCGACGTTCACCGTCGCTCGTGGGGGCCGCGGCGGCCTCGGCAACGCCGCCCTCGCCTCCCCGCGTCGCAAGGCACCGGGCTTTGCGTTGCTGGGCGAGCCCGGTGAGCAGTGCGACGTCGTACTGGAGTTGAAGTCCGTCGCCGATGTGGCCCTCGTCGGCTACCCGAGTGCAGGCAAGTCGAGCCTCGTCGCCGCCATGTCGCAGGCGCGCCCCAAGATCGCCGACTACCCCTTCACCACGCTGGTCCCCAACCTCGGCGTCGTCACCGCGGGCGATGTCACCTACACGGTCGCCGACGTGCCCGGCCTCATCCCGGGAGCCAGCCAGGGCAAGGGCCTCGGCCTGGAGTTCCTCCGGCACGTCGAGCGCTGCTCGGTCCTCGTCCACGTCATCGACTGCGCGTCCCTGGAGTCGGCGCGGGAGCCCCTCGCCGATCTCGATGTCATCGAGGCTGAGCTCGCCGCCTACGGCGGCTTGCAGGACCGTCCGCGCCTGGTGGCCCTCAACAAGGTCGACCTGCCCGACGGGCGTCTGGTCGCCGACATGGTGAAGCCGCTGCTCGAGGAGCGCGGCCTGCCCGCGTTCGAGGTCTCGGCCGTCACGCACGAGGGACTGCGGCCGCTCTCCTTCGCGATGGCCGCCGAGGTCCTGCGTCACCGCAAGCTCACGGAGGACATCGAGGCCCCGCGGATCATCCTCACCCCGCCCGCTGTCGACGACTCCGGCTTCGAGGTGCGCCCGGAGGCCTCGGACGAGGGGGAGACGTTCTACCGGGTGCTGGGCGCCCGGCCGCAGCGCTGGGTCCGCCAGACCGACTTCACCAACGACGAGGCCGTGGGCTACCTCGCCGATCGGCTCGCGCGACTGGGTGTCGAGGAGGCACTGCTCGATGCGGGCGCCGTCCCGGGCAGCACCGTCGTCATCGGGCCCGGCGACGAGGCCATCGTGTTCGACTGGGAGCCGACCATCTCCGCGGGCGGCTACTCCTCTCGCGGACCTCGCGGCACCGACCGGCGCATGGACGAGCGATGAGTCCACGTGCCGCCCGCGCTGCCGTCGGCTCCGCCTCCCGCCTGGTCGTCAAGGTCGGCTCGTCCTCCCTCACCCTTGCGGGCGGGGGCGTGGACGAGGCCCGCATCCGCGACCTCGTCTCCGTCGTCGCCGAGAGGTCCCGGGCCGGCTCGCAGGTCGTCCTCGTCTCCAGCGGCGCCATCGCGACGGGCTTCCCGCGGCTGGGGCTGACCCGTCGCCCGCGCGACCTGGCCACGCAGCAGGCGGCGGCGAGCGTCGGGCAGGGCATCCTGCTGTCGCAATGGTCGGCGGCGTTCGCGGAGCGCGGCATCACCGTCGGCCAGGTCCTGCTCACCGCCGACGACATGACGCGTCGCGCGCACTACCGCAATGCACAGCAGACCCTGGAGAAGCTCCTCGACATGGGCGTGGTCCCCATCGTCAACGAGAACGACACCGTGGCCACCGATGAGATCCGCCTGGGCGACAACGATCGCCTGGCGGCCCTCGTTTCGCACCTCGTCCATGCGGATGCGCTCGTGCTCCTCTCCGATGTCGACGGCCTGTACGACGGCCCGCCCGGCAAGGGCGCCACGCGACTCATCGGCGAGGTGACCGACGTCGCGGACCTCGAGGACGTGTCCGTGGGCGGCGTGGGTGCCGCGGGGGTCGGCCTCGGGGGCATGGCCACCAAGGTCGAGGCCGCCCGGATCGCCACGGCGGCCGGGATCCCGGTCGTCCTCGCCAACGCCACCGCGGCCGGCGCGGCCCTGGCGGGGGAGCCCACCGGCACGGTCTTCACCCCCACGGGACGGCGTACCCGCACGCGACTGCTCTGGCTCAGCCATGCCAGCACGCCCCAGGGGAAGCTCCACCTCGACGCCGGCGCGGTGACCGCGGTGACGGAGAGGCGCCTGTCTCTCCTGCCTGCCGGAGTGACGCGTGTGGAAGGTGACTTCGTCGCGGGAGATCCC
>JBPCSL010000027.1:0-8583 GCA_051007175.1 Candidatus Nanopelagicales bacterium | reverse complement strand
GCCCGCAGGGCTCCGTCGGCATCGTCATCGACGCCGATCTCCCACACGACGGACCCCGCCTGGACGCCCAGGAGGGCCAGGGCCGCCGACGCATCGGCGGTCACGGTGACACCTCCCGGGACAACGGGCCACTCCGGTCCACAGGCGTAGTCCATCGGACGCCCGGCGCCCGCGCAACCAACTCGGCGGTATTGCCCCCGGCCGGACCGGGCCGGGGGCAGCGCCCCGGGCCGGCGTACGGGAGGATGGGGCACGCACGCACGGCGCCTGGCGGCCCGGCGGGACGGCACGACCGTCCCCGTTGGACTTCCCGAGGTGCCCCGGCGAAGGGCCCGCGCATGACTCCAGCGAACGACCCGCTACGACAGCAACCGCTGCTCGCCGGGGGTCTGCCCACGCAGTACGTCGACGTGGATCCCGAGGAGACCGCCGAGTGGACGGCGTCCCTCGACCAGATCATCGACGCGGCAGGGCCTTACCGCGCGCGCTATCTCATGCTGTCCATGCTGCGTCGCGCTGCCGAGCGCAATGTGGGCATCCCGAGCCTGCGCTCCACGGACTACATCAACACGATCCCCCCGGAGATGGAGCCGTGGTTCCCCGGCGACGAGGCCCTTGAGCGCGAGATCCGCCGCTATGTCCGGTGGAATGCCGCAGTCATGGTGCACCGGGCCCAGCGCCCCGGCATCTCCGTCGGAGGACACATCTCGACTTACGCGAGCTCGGCGTCGCTGTACGAGGTCGGCTTCAATCACTTCTTCCGCGGCCCGGACGCCGTCGGCGGCGGCGACCAGGTCTTCTTCCAGGGTCACGCCTCGCCCGGCATCTACGCGCGCGCCTTCCTCGAGGGCCGGCTCACCGAGGGACAGCTCGACGGCTTCCGGCAGGAGCTGTCGCATCCCGAGGGGGCCCTTCCCTCCTACCCGCATCCCCGACTGATGCCGTGGTTCTGGCAGTTCCCCACGGTGTCCATGGGCCTGGGTCCGCTGTCGGCGATCTACCAGGCGCGCTTCAACAAGTACCTGGCCAATCGGGGCATCAAGGACACCTCCCAGCAACGCGTCTGGGCTTTCCTGGGCGACGGCGAGATGGACGAGGTCGAGTCCGTCGGCGCCCTCGGCCTGGCCGCCCGCGAAGAGCTCGACAACCTCGTCTTCGTCGTCAACTGCAACCTGCAGCGCCTCGACGGCCCCGTGCGGGGCAATGGCAAGGTCATCCAGGAGCTGGAGTCCCTCTTCCGTGGCGCGGGCTGGAATGTCATCAAGGTCGTGTGGGGCCGCAAGTGGGACGAGCTGCTCGCCCAGGACCGCGACGGCGCGCTCGTCAACCTCATGAACTCCACGCCCGACGGTGACTTCCAGACCTACAAGACCGAGGACGGCGCCTTCGTGCGCGAGCACTTCTTCGGCCGCGACCCGCGGACCGCGAAGCTCGTGGAGGGCTGGAGCGACGAGGAGATCTGGAGCCTCCAGCGCGGCGGCCACGACTATCGCAAGATGTACGCCGCCTACAAGGCCGCGGTCGAGACCACCGGTCAGCCGACCATCATCCTCGCCAAGACGATCAAGGGCTACACCCTCGGATCGCAGTTCGAGGGGCGCAACGCGACTCACCAGATGAAGAAGCTCACCCTCAACGACCTCAAGGGCTTCCGCGACCGCCTCTACATCCCGATCTCGGACGAGCAGCTCGGCGACGGCTACCTGCCGCCGTACTTCCACCCGGGGCCCGACTCCGAGGCCTTCCGCTACATGATCGACCGGCGGCGGCGCCTGGGCGGATCCGTCCCGGAGCGACGCACTCGGGCGGCGGCCCTGCCCCTGCCCACGGCCGATCACTACGAGGTCGTCAAGCGTGGATCCGGCAAGCAGGCGGTCGCCACCACGATGGCCTTCGTGCGCCTGCTCAAGGACCTCATGCGCGACAAGGGCATCGGCGGGCGGTTCGTACCGATCATCCCCGACGAGGCCCGCACATTCGGGATGGACTCGCTCTTCCCCACCGCGCGGATCTACAACCCCGCCGGGCAGCAGTACGTCTCGGTGGACCGCGAGCTCGTGCTCAACTATCGCGAGGCTAAGGACGGCCAGATCCTGCATGAGGGCATCAACGAGGCCGGCTCCGTCGCGTCGTTCATTGCCGCCGGTACGTCGTACTCCACGCACGGCGAGCCGATGATCCCGGTCTACGTCTTCTACTCCATGTTCGGATTCCAGCGCACGGGCGACGCCTTCTGGCAGGCCATGGACCAGATGGCGCGTGGGTTCGTGCTCGGCGCGACCGCGGGTCGCACGACCCTCAATGGCGAGGGACTGCAGCATGAGGACGGCCACTCGCAGCTGCTGGCCTCGACCAATCCCGCGGTCGTGGCCTACGACCCGGCCTACGGCTATGAGATCGGCCACATCGTCGCCGACGGGCTGCGCCGCATGTACGGCGAGCAGTCGGAGGACGTCTTCTACTACCTGACGGTCTACAACGAGCCCTACCTTCAGCCGGCCGAGCCCGAGGGCGTCGACGTGGAGGGCATCCTGCACGGGATGCACGAGGTCTCTCCCGGCGAGGGAGAGGCGCCCCGCGCCCAGCTCCTCGCCTCCGGTGTCGCGCTCAACTGGGCTCTCGAGGCACAGCAGATCCTGCGGCGCGACTGGAACGTCGAGTCCGACGTGTGGTCGGTCACCTCGTGGAATGAGCTGCGCCGCGACGGCCTGGCCGCTGACCGGCACAACCTGCTGAACCCGCTCGAGCCTTCGCAGGTGCCCTACGTCACCCAGCGCCTCGAGGGCCGCGGCGGACCTGTCGTCGGCGTCTCGGACTGGATGCGCGCGGTCCAGGACCAGATCGGCTCGTGGGTGCCCGGCGACTACGTCACCCTCGGCACCGACGGGTGGGGCATGTCCGACACGCGCGGTGCGCTGCGACGTCACTTCCTCGTCGATGCGGAGTCCATCGTCGTGGCCACGCTGACAGCCCTGGCCGATCGCGGGGAGGTCGACCGGGAGTCGCTGGCGAAGGCCATCGACCGCTACCGGCTGCTCGACCCCGCCGCCGCCGACGCCGGCAACACCGAGGGGTCCGGGTGAGCGAGGATCCACGGCGCTTCCTCACCTACCTCGAGGCCGAACGCAAGGCCTCCCTCCTCTACCGCGCCCTCGCCGATGTCAGCGAGGGCGAGCGCAAGGAGGCGTTCCTCGAGCTCGCCGCCATGGAGGATGAGCACACGGCGCACTGGGAGGCGAAGCTCCTCGAGTACGGCGTCCCCGTGCCCCCGGCACCGACGGCGCTGGATGCCGATGACGCCGCCATGGTCTCCCGGGCCCGCTCCTTCGGGATGGACGATGTGCTGACGCGACTGGAGGAGGAAGAGGGCGCCAACGCCGGCATGTACGACGAGGAGCCCGAGGCCCCGGCCGAGATGTCGGCCGACGAGCGCCAGCACGCGGAGACGTTCCGGCGGCTGCGCGATCACGCCCCCGCGACTTCCGTGGTCGATCGCGGCGTCATCACGGCTGAGGGCGGGGTCAACTTCGGCGAGACCTGGCACCGCGTGGACACCTCGGGGGCGGTGCGCGCGGCGATCTTCGGCATCAGCGACGGCCTCGTCTCCAATACCGCGCTCGTCATGGGCTTCGCCGGCTCCGGGGTCGACCGCGGAGTCGTGCTCTTCGCCGGCATCGCGGGCCTGCTCGCCGGTGCCTTCTCCATGGCGGCCGGAGAGTACGTGAGCGTCGCCAGCCAGCGCGACCTCTTCACCCGCGAGCTCGACATGGAGGCCCGCGAGCTGCAGACGAAGCCCGAGGAGGAGCGCAAGGAGCTCGAGCTCATCTATCGCGCCAAGGGCATGGACCGCGAGACCGCGAAGGCGGCCGCTGACCGCGTGTTCGCCGATCCGAAGGCAGCCCTCGACACCCTCGCCCGGGAAGAGTTGGGACTCAATCCCGACGAGCTCGGCAATCCGGTCAAGGTGGCGATCTCGAGCTTCGTCGCGTTCGCCATCGGGGCGTTCGTGGTGGTGCTGCCCTACCTTTTCACGGGCGGCACGACGGCTCTCGTCATCGCCATCGTCCTTTCGGCCATCGCCATGCTGGTCGTCGGAGGCCTCGTGGGTCGGTTCTCCGGGCGGGGAGTGGTCCACGGCGCACTCCGGCAGATCATCGTCGGAGCGCTCGCGGCCGGCGTCACCTTCGTCATCGGCAAGGTGATCGGCAATGTCACGGGCCTCGGCAGCGCCGGGCTCGGCTGACACGCCCTACTTGGGAGTAGGCACGCAACCCCGATAGGTTGCCGAGGTGCTCGTCGTCGTGGCCCCCGGACAGGGCGCCCAGTCCCCCGGCTTCCTCACTCCCTGGCTCGACCTGCCGGAGTTCGAGACCCGGCTGAATTGGCTCTCCGCCGTCAGCGGCATCGACCTCGTCGAGCACGGCACGCGCTCGGATGCCGACACGATCCGCGACACCGCGATCGCGCAGCCCCTTCTGGTGGGCGCCGGACTCGTCACCCTCCTCGCCCTCTTCCCCCATCCCGCCGAAGCCTTCGGCAAGGTCGCCGTCGGCGCGGGCCACAGCGTCGGGGAGATCACCGCCGCCTCTGCGGCCGGAGTCCTCACCGCCGAGCAAGCCATGGTGTTCGTGCGCGAGCGCGGCCGGGCCATGGCAGCCGCGGCCGCCGCCACTCCCACGGGCATGAGCGCGGTCCTCGGTGGCGAGACCGATGCGGTGATCGCCGCCGCGGAAGCACTCGGGCTGACGCCGGCCAATATCAATGGCGCGGGGCAGATCGTCGTCGCGGGAGCACTCGATGCGCTTGCCGCCTTCGCCGAGGCGCCGCCGGAGAAGGCGCGCGTGCGCCCGCTGGAGGTCGCCGGCGCCTTCCACACCTCCTACATGGAGCCCGCGGTGTCGGTCCTGGCCGGCTACGCGCGGGCGATCTCCACTCACGACCCCCGCATCCAGTTGCTGTCCAATGCCGACGGGCGCGTGGTGCACGACGGCCGCGACGTGCTGAAGCGACTGGTCGCCCAGGTCAGCCGACCCGTCCGCTGGGACCTGTGCATGGCCACGATGGCCGACCTCGGCGTGACCGCGATGATCGAGATCCCGCCCGCGGGGACGCTCACCGGGCTGGCCAAGCGGGCCCTTCCGGGCGTGGAGACCCTCGCGCTCAACACCCCCGACGACCTCGATGCCGCCTGGGACCTCATCGCGCGGCACGGCGTTCCCAGCGACCTGTCCACCTCGCCGACCTGGCGCCTCATCGTCTCGCCGATGAAGGGCGTCTTCCACGCCGAGGCCTCGCCTGCCGTGTCCGGGGACGACATCGCGCCCGGCGCCCGCATCGGCACGGTCGCCAACCTGCGCGATACAGCCGAGGTCGTCGCGCCGCACGGCGGCGCCGTCGTCGAATGGCTCGTCGAGGACGGCGACCCGGTCTCCCCCGGCCAGCCGCTGCTCCGCCTCCACCCGGCCCGTGAGGAGGCCCACGCATGAGCGCACGCATCACACTCCCGGCTGGCGCGCCCTACGCCCGCATCCTGTCGGTAGGGAGCTACCGACCGGAGCGCGTCGTGACCAACGCCGAGGTCTGCGAGAAGATCGACTCCACCGACGAGTGGATCCGCGAGAGGTCGGGCATCGTCGAGCGCCGGTACGCCGCCCCGGACGAGTCCGTCGTCGACCTCGCCTCCACCGCCGCCGAGAAGGCCCTGGCAGGGTCCGGGATCACCGCGGACCAGGTGGGATTTGTGCTCGTGGCGACGGTGACCCACCCCTTCCAGACCCCGTCGGCGGCCTCCGAGGTCGCCTTCCGCATCGGCGCGGTCAATGCCGCGTCCACCGACATCAGCTCGGCATGCGCCGGCTTCTGCTACGGCCTGGCGATGGCGCAGGACATGGTGCGCGGCGGCAGCGCGACGTACGTCGTCGTGGTCGGCGTCGAGAAGCTCACGGACTGGATCGACCTCGAGGACCGCTCGACCGCGTTCATCTTCGCGGACGGCGCCGGTGCTGTCGTCGTGGGACCGTCCGATGAGCCGGCGATCGGGCCCGTCATCTGGGGCTCCGATGGATCGCAGCACGACGCCATCTGCATGACGCAGTCCCTCGTCGACTACCGCGACCACGGCGGCGTGCGCTTCCCCACGCTGTCGATGCAGGGCCAGCAGGTCTTCCGGTGGGCGGTGTCGAAGATGTCCGTGGCCGCGCAGGAGGCCCTCGATGCCGCGGGCGTCGACGCCCACGACCTCGATGCCTTCATCCCCCATCAGGCCAATATGCGGATCACCGATGCGATGATCCGCGCCCTCAAACTGCCCGAGCACGTGCCGGTCGCCCGCGACATCGAGACCACCGGCAACACCTCGGCGGCGTCCATCCCGATCGCGATGGACCGCATGCTCTCCACCGGCGAGGTCCCCCACGGGGGGACGGCACTCCTCATCGGATTCGGAGCTGGCCTGGCCTATGCGGCCCAGGTCGTGACCCTGCCCTAACGTGTGACCACACGCACCCCCGAAAGGACGCACATGAGCCAGGAAATCCTCGACGGCCTCGCCGTCATCGTTAACGAGGTCGCCGGAGTCCCGGTCGCCGACATCCAGCCCGACAAGGCCTTCATCGACGACCTCGACATCGACTCGCTCTCCATGGTCGAGGTCGTCATGGCCGCCGAGGACAAGTGGGGCGTGAAGATCCCCGACAGCGAGGTCAAGAACCTGCGCACCGTCGGCGATGCTGTCGCCTACATCGAGAAGTCGACTGCCTGACCGATGCGCATTGCCGTCACGGGCCTAGGGGCCACGACTCCGCTGGCCGGAGACGTGGCCGGCAACTGGTCCGCGCTGATCGAGGGACGCTCCGGCATCCGGCCGCTCACCGAGGAGTGGGTGCCCGAGATGACGGTGCACTTCGCGGGCTCGCTCGCCGAGGAGCCGCCGCTGGACCGCGTCGAGGCACGCAAGCTCGACCGTTCCCAGCAGGTGGCTCTCGTCGCCGCGCGCGAGGCATGGGCCGACGCCGGCAGTCCCGAGGTCGACCCGCTGCGCATGGGTGCCGTCATCGGCTCCGGCATCGGCGGTTTCCTCACCCTGCTCAACGCATACGACACGCTCAAGGAGCGCGGCCCCTCGCGCATCTCGCCCCACACCGTGCCGATGCTCATGCCGAGCGGCCCCGCGGCCGTAGTGGGACTGGAGTTCCATGCGGCCGCGGGCGTCCACGCCCCGGTGAGCGCCTGCGCCTCCGGTGCGGAGGCCATCGCGGTCGCGGCCAGGATGCTCGAGGACGGCCGGGCCGACGTCGTGCTCGCCGGGGGGACCGAGACGCCGATCCACCAGCTCACGATGGCGGGCTTCGCGGCGATGCGGGCGCTATCGACGCGCAATGACGATCCGCAGGGCGCCTCGCGCCCCTACGACGTCGATCGCGACGGCTTCGTCATGGGCGAGGGCGCCGGGGTTCTCGTGCTCGAGACGGAGGAGCACGCTCGCGCGCGCGGTGCGCGCATCTATGCCTACGTCGTGGGCGCAGGGCTCACCGCCGACGCCCACCACATCGCTCAGCCCGATCCCGAGGGCAGGGGGGCCATGCGCGCCATCCTTGCGGCGCTGGCGCAGGCTGACGCCTCTCCGGCGGATGTCGCCCACATCAACGCCCACGCGACATCAACGCCGCAGGGCGACGTCGCGGAGGCCGTGGCGATCCGCGCGGCCATGGGATCCGCGCAGCCGGTGGTGACCGGCACCAAGTCGATGACCGGGCACATGCTCGGCGCCGCCGGGGCCGTCGAGGGCATCTACTCGGTGCTGGCCCTGCACCACCGCCTCGTCCCCCCGACCCTCAACCTGCACAACCTCGACCCGGAGGTCGACCTCGATGTCGCCACCGGGTCGCCGCGCGAGCTGCCGGCCGGTGACCTCCTCGCCCTCAACAACTCCTTCGGCTTCGGCGGCCACGACGTCGCCATCGCCTTCAGGAACGCCTGATGGCCGCGGCCCCCGAGGAGACCGCGCTCGATCCGCGCTCCCCCCGGGCGCGCCTCACCGCCTTCTTCGACGCGGGCACGTTCACGGCGATCACACCCGAGGACGACCGGGGCGTGCTCGTGGGCGTCGGCACCGTCGACGGCACTCCCGTCGTCGCCTTCGCGACGGATCCCACCGTGCAGGGCGGTGCGATGGGGCAGGCGGGCTGCCGCGCGATCGTCACGGCATACGACCGCGCCTTCGCCGACTCCTGCCCGGTCGTGGGCATCTGGCACTCCGGCGGTGCGCGCCTGCGCGAGGGCGTCGCGAGCCTCGATGGCGTAGGCCGGGTCTTCGCGGCGATGACGCGCATCTCAGGCAAGGTGCCGCAGATCTCCATCGTGCTCGGGCCTGCCGCCGGCGGCGCGGCGTACGGTCCTGCGCTCACCGACATCGTCATCCTCGGGCCCGAGGGCCGCATCTTCGTCACGGGCCCAGAGGTCATCCGATCGGTCACCGGCGAGCAGGTCGACATGCTCCGCCTCGGCGGCCCGGACCCCCACGGACGCCGCAGCGGCGTGGTGCACATCGTCTCGGAGACCGAGCGCGAGGCACTCGACGAGGGC
>JBPCSL010000026.1:0-2662 GCA_051007175.1 Candidatus Nanopelagicales bacterium | reverse complement strand
GCGCAGGCCTACGCCGCGATGCTCAATGCGGGCATCAGCCCGATCATCTGCGAGCACGGCTCACTCGGTTGCTCCGGCGACCTCGCGCCGCTGTCGCATATCGCGCTGGCCCTCATGGGCGAGGGCGAGGTGCGCAACAGCGCCGGTGAGAAGGTGCCGGCCGCGCAGGCGCTGGCGGCCGCCGGCCTGGAGCCCGTGCGCCTGGCCGAGAAGGAGGGCCTCGCCCTCATCAACGGCACCGACGGCATGCTCGGCATGCTCGTGCTCGCGCTGGCCGACCTCGAGGTGCTCATCACCACCGCCGACATCTCGGCGGCCATGTCGATCGAGGCCCTCCTCGGCACCGACAAGGTGCTCGCCGACGACCTCCAGGTCCTGCGCCCCCACCCTGGCCAGCGCCTGAGCGCGGCCAACATGCGCCGGGTGCTCCGCGACTCGCCCGTCGTGGCGAGCCACGCGGGTCCCGAGGACACGCGCGTGCAGGACGCCTACTCCCTGCGCTGCGCCCCGCAGGTCAACGGCGCCGCGCGCGACACCATCGACTACTGCGCCCTCGTCGCCACGCGTGAGCTCGCCGCCGCGGTCGACAACCCCGTCGTCACTCTCGATGGCCGTGTCGAGAGCAATGGCAACTTCCACGGTGCCCCCGTCGCCTACGCACTCGACTTCCTCGCGATCCCCGTCGCCGATGTCGCGAGCATGAGCGAACGTCGTACCGATCGCATGCTGGACCGGCATCGCAGCCACGGCCTGCCGCCCTTCCTCGCGCACGAGGTCGGGGTCGACAGCGGCCACATGATCGCCCAGTACACCGCCGCGGGGATCGTCCACGAGCTCAAGCGGCTCGCGGTGCCCGCCAGCGTCGACTCCATCCCCTCCAGCGCCATGCAGGAGGACCACGTCTCCATGGGCTGGTCGGCCGCTCGCAAGCTCCGGGCCGGCGTGGAGGGCCTCGCCCAGGTCCTCGGCATCGAGATCCTCACCGCGGCCCGGGCGCTCGACCTGCGCGCGCCGCTGTCCCCCGCCGACGCCACTTCCGCCGTGGTCGCGCTGCTGCGGCGCGACGTCCCCGGTCCTGGCCCCGACCGCTACATGGCCCCCGAGATCGCTGCCACCACCGCCCTCGTGCGCGACGGATCCGTCGTACGCGCGGCCGAGACCGTCACCGGACCCCTCAACACACTGGAGAACTGACATGTCCGACGCACTCCCTGGCGCACGCCCCGTCTCCGCACCGCGCGGCACCACGCTGACTGCTCGCGGGTGGCCTCAGGAGGCCGCGCTACGCATGCTGCAGAACAACCTCGACGCCGAGGTGGCGGAGCACCCCGACAAGCTCGTCGTCTACGGCGGCACCGGGCGTGCGGCGCGCGACTGGGCGTCGTTCGACGCGATGATCCGCACCCTCACGACGCTCCGGGACGACGAGACGATGCTCGTGCAGTCGGGGCGCCCGGTCGGCGTGATGCAGACCCATGAGTGGGCGCCGCGCGTGCTCATCGCCAACTCCAACCTCGTGGGCGACTGGGCCAACTGGCCGGAGTTCCGCCGCCTTGAGCAGCTGGGCCTCACGATGTACGGCCAGATGACAGCCGGCTCGTGGATCTATATCGGCACCCAGGGCATCCTCCAGGGCACCTACGAGACCTTCGCCGCCGTGGCGGTCAAGCGCTTCGGCGGCACCCTCGCGGGCACGCTCACGCTCACCGCCGGCTGCGGCGGCATGGGCGGCGCCCAGCCGCTGGCCGTGACCATGAACGAGGGCGTCTGCCTCGTCGTCGACGTGGACCCGACCCGCCTGCAGAAGCGCGTGAAGGACCGCTACCTCGACGAGATTGCGAATGACCTCGACGACGCGATCGCGCGCGTCACTGCGGCCAAGAAGGAGCGGCGTGCGCTGTCGGTCGGTGTCCTCGGCAATGCGGCCGTGGTCTTCCCCGAGCTGCTGCGCCGCGGCGTCGAGATCGACATCGTCACGGACCAGACGAGCGCCCACGATCCGCTGAGCTACCTGCCCGAGGGCATCGACCTCGGTGACGCACCCGACTACTCGGCGAAGAAGCCCGAGGAGTTCACCGATCGCGCGCGGGTCTCCATGGCCAAGCACGTCGAGGCGATGGTCGGCTTCATGGACGAGGGCGCGGAGGTCTTCGACTACGGCAACTCCATCCGCGACGAGGCGCGCCTCGGCGGATTCGGCCGCGCCTTCGAGTTCCCCGGCTTCATCCCCGCCTACATCCGCCCGCTCTTCTGCGAGGGCAAGGGCCCGTTCCGCTGGGTGGCGCTCAGTGGCGACCCGAAGGACATCGCCGCCACGGACCGCGCCGTGCTCGACCTCTTCCCCGACAACGTCCACCTGCGCCGCTGGATCACCATGGCGGAGGAGCGCGTGGCGTTCCAGGGCCTCCCCGCGCGCATCTGCTGGCTCGGCTACGGCGAGCGCGACAAGGCCGGGCTGCGCTTCAACGAGATGGTCGCCAACGGCGAGGTGTCCGCGCCGATCGTCATCGGCCGCGATCACCTCGACTGCGGATCCGTGGCCTCGCCCTACCGCGAGACCGAGTCGATGAACGACGGATCCGATGCGATCGCCGACTGGCCCATCCTCAACGCGCTGGTCAACACCGCGTCGGGCGCCAGCTGGGTGTCCTTCCACCACGGT
>JBPCSL010000025.1:0-7178 GCA_051007175.1 Candidatus Nanopelagicales bacterium | reverse complement strand
GAGCAGCCCAACGGCCTGTGGAGCAAGTCCGCGCGCTTCTGGCGCTGAGACGTACTGTTACCTTCGGCGCAGTCGGCTCAGCGAGGGCGAGGTCATCCCTTGCCAGTCGCACTGAGGGAGGAGACCCACTGTGCGCACGCCTCGCGTGATCTCGGCCGTTGTCTCGGCTGGCTTCGTCGTCGCGCTGACCGGTATCGCGGTCGCACCCGTACAGTCCAGTGAAGCAGGCACCTTCGTCACGACCGGTTCCATGGCTACTGCCCGCTCCCTGCACACGGCGACCCTGCTGAAGTCGGGGCTTGTGCTGGTCGCTGGTGGAGTGGATGCGAAGGGTGGCGCCTTGGCCTCGGCGGAGATCTACGACCCGAAGTCGGGTGCGTTCCGGCCTACCGGCTCCATGGTCACGGCGCGTTTCAGCGCCAACGCCGTTCGCCTCATGAACGGTCAGGTCCTGATCGTGGGCGGGGAGGACGCCCACAAGGTGGCCGTGAACTCCGCAGAGCTCTTTGACCCCCGCACCGGCACCTTCAGTCAGACAGGCCCTATGGGAGCTGCCCGCCTCAATCCCTCGGTCACGCTGCTGCGCAATGGAAAGGTCCTCGTCGCGGGAGGATACGACGTGAATTCCGAGTGCTGCGCCTTGGCGTAGGCCGAAATCTTCGACCCGGACACCCGGACGTTCGTCCCCACGGTGTCCCTTGCGACGGGACGGCGCAATCAGACGGCGACACGGCTGCCTCATGGAGCCGTGCTCATCGCCGGCGGCTACAACGGCCAGGACCTGAATGCTCCTGAGCTCTACGTGCCGGCCAAGGGGACATTCACGAAGGTCGGAGACATGTCGTCGGCTCGCCGGTACCCCACCGCGACCCTGCTTCGCGATGGACGCGTCCTCATCGCGGGCGGCTACAAGGATGGAAGCACGACCGTCCTTGGCACGTCGGACCTCTTCGAGTCGTCACGACGGGCCTTCACGCCCTCGGGGTCCATGGTCACGCCTCGTGGCCGGCAGACGGCGACCCTCCTCAAGGATGGACGTGTTCTCCTGGTCGGCGGCTATGACGGGACATACCTGGCCTCCGCGGAGATTTACACGCCACGCACCGGGCGCTTCACGCTGACCGGGTCGATGATGGTCGGCCGCTGGCGGCACACCGAGACGCGGCTCCCCAACGGCGATGTCCTCATCGTCGGGGGAGCCAACGCCGGGGGGGCCTTGGCCTCGGCCGAGATCTACCGGCCGAGGTGAGGGCTGGGGATCGCCCAGCGGGCCTTCACGAAGCGCATCGTGAGGTCGCTAGCATGGGTGGTGCGTTCCTTTCGTTAAGACAGCCCCAAGATCCGCGACTAGCAGCACTGGAGTCCCATGGCCCGCGTCGTCGTCGACGTCATGCTCAAGCCGGAGATCCTCGATCCGCAGGGCCGCGCGGTTCTCGGTGCCCTCTCGAGACTGGGAGTCGTCGGCGTCCACGACGTACGGCAGGGGAAGCGCTTCGAGATCACCGTCGACGGCGATCTCACGGAGGCCCGACTGGCTGAGTTGCACAGGATGGCCGAGGAGCTGCTGAGCAACCCCGTGATCGAGACCTACGAGTTGCGGGTCGAGCAGTGAAGATCGGCGTCGTCACCTTCCCGGGTTCTCTCGATGACCGTGATGCCGCCCGGGCCGTCCGACTTGCCGGCGGCGAGGCCGTCGCCCTGTGGCATGGTGACGCCGACCTCCACGGAGTGGACGCGGTGGTGCTGCCGGGTGGCTTCTCCTACGGCGACTATCTGCGCTGCGGTGCCATCGCCCGCTTCGCCCCCGCCATGCGCACGATCATCGACCGGGCTCGCCAGGGCATGCCGGTCCTCGGCATCTGCAATGGATTCCAGATCCTGTGCGAGGCACACCTGCTGCCGGGTGCCCTCACGCGCAACGACCACCTACATTTCGTGTGCCGCGATCAGCGCCTGCGCATCGAGCGCACCGACACGGCCTGGACCTCCGATTACGCCGTGGGGCAGGAGATCGTCATCCCGCTGAAGAACGGCGAGGGCGGCTACGTCGCCGATGAGCGCACTCTCGATGTTCTTGAGGGTGACGGCCTCGTCGTCGCGCGCTATGTCGGCGTCAATCCCAACGGCAGTCGCCGCGACATCGCGGGCATCAGCAATCCCGAGGGCACGATCGTCGGGCTCATGCCCCACCCGGAGCATGCGGTGGAGTCGCTCACCGGACCGACCACTGACGGCCTCGCCTTCTTCACCGCGGCCGTCGGATCGTTCCTCAAGGCCTCCGCATGACGCTCGACACCGTCGACCGCGCCTCCTCGAGTCCCGACGCCGAGCAGCCCTACGCCGAACTCGGCCTCAAGCCCGACGAGTACGCCCGCATCCGCGAGATCCTCGGCCGCCGGCCGACGTCCAGCGAGCTCGCGATGTACTCGGTCATGTGGAGCGAGCACTGCTCCTACAAGTCCTCCAAGGTCCACCTGCGTCAATTCGGCGAGAAGCAGCCGGCCGAGGGCTGGCCCCAGCTCATGGTCGGCATCGGCGAAAACGCCGGCGTGGTCGACGTCGGTGACGGCTGGGCGGTGACCTTCAAGGTCGAGTCCCACAACCATCCGTCGTACGTCGAGCCCTACCAGGGCGCTGCCACCGGCGTGGGCGGCATCGTGCGCGACATCCTCTCCATGGGGGCCCGGCCGCTCGCCGTGATGGACCCGCTGCGATTCGGTCCTGCCGACGCCCCCGACACCCAGCGCGTGCTCCCCGGCGTCATCGCCGGCATCGGCGGCTACGGCAATTGCCTGGGGCTGCCCAACATCGGCGGCGAGGTCGTCTTCGACTCGACGTACGCCGGCAATCCGCTCGTCAATGCCCTCTGCGTCGGCGCGATGAAGCACGAGGACATTCACCTCGCCTCCGCCAAGGGCGTCGGCAATCTCGTGGTCCTCTACGGCGCCCGCACGGGCGGCGACGGGATCGGCGGGGTGTCGGTGCTCGCGAGCGAGACGTTCGAGGCAGACGGCCCCGCGAAGCGACCGAGCGTGCAGGTGGGTGACCCCTTCATGGAGAAGCTCCTCATCGAGTGCACTCTTGAGGTGCTGCATGCCGGGCTGGTCGAGGGCATCCAGGACCTAGGCGGCGCGGGCATCTCCTGCGCGACGAGCGAACTGGCCTCCAATGGCGAGGGCGGTATGCACGTGCACCTCGACCGCGTCATCCTCCGCGATCCCACGCTCTCGCCGGAGGAGATCCTCATGAGCGAGTCGCAGGAGCGCATGTGCGCGATCGTCAAGCCTGAGCGCATCGGCGAGTTCCTCGAGATCTGCAGCAAGTGGGAGGTGGAGGCGGTCGTCATCGGCGAGGTCACCGACTCCGGGCGCCTCACCATCGACTGGCACGGCGAGCGCATCGTGGAGGTGCCACCGCGCTCGGTGGCGCACGACGGTCCCGTCTACGAACGCCCGATGCAGCGGCCGGCCGACCTTGACGCCCTCGCCGCGAATGACGCCAACGCGCTGCCGCGGCCGCAGGCACCCGAGGACCTGCGCGCGACGATGCTGCGGATGGTCGCCTGCCCCAATCTCGCGTCCAAGAAGTGGGTCACGAGCCAGTACGACCGCTACGTCCTCGGCAATACCGTGCTGGCGCAGCCCGAGGACGCGGGCATGATCCGCATCGACGAGGAGTCCGGTCTCGGCGTCGCCATCTCCACGGACTGCAACGGCCGTGTCGCCCGGCTCGATCCCTACAACGGCGCGAAGCTCGCGCTCGGTGAGGCCTACCGCAATGTCGCCGTCACCGGTGCCCGCCCGCTTGCCGTCACCAACTGCCTCAACTTCGGGTCTCCCGAGGATCCCGGCGTCATGTGGACCTTCGCGGAGGCCGTGCGCGGCCTGGCCGACGGCTGCCTCGAGCTGGGCATCCCGGTGACGGGCGGCAATGTGAGCTTCTACAACTCCACGGGTGACACCGCGATCCTCCCCACTCCCGTCGTGGGCGTCCTCGGCGTGATCGATGACGTCGAGCGCCGCACTCCCATGGCATGGGGGCCCGACGGCGAGCTCATCTACCTGCTCGGCGATACCGGTGTGGACTTCGCCGGCAGCGAGTGGGCGCATGCCGAGCACGGCCACCTCGGCGGGATCGCGCCCCAGGCGGACCTTGCTCGCGAGAAGCTGCTCGCGGACATCTGCATCGCCGGCTCACGTGACGGGATGCTCACCGCGGCCCACGATGTCGCGGACGGCGGAGTCGCCCAGGCGCTGGCGGAGATGGCCCTGCGCTCCGGCATCGGCGCCCGGGTGTGGGTGCCCGACGGCCTCGACCCCGCGGTATTCCTCTGGTCGGAGTCGCCTGGTCGCGCAATCGTCGTGGTGCCGCGCAGCGAGGAGCTCCGCTTCACCGAGATGTGCGCCGCACGTCGCCTACCGGCGTACCGCATCGGTGTCGTCGACTCAGGGCTGGGCGCGGATGCCGGATATCCGGGCGAGCAGGTGCTGCAGGTCGCGGACCTCTTCGCGGTGCCGCTCGAGGAGTTGCGCGAGGCGCATGAGAGCACCTTCCCGCGCTACTTCGGTCCCGCGCTCACGACCTGACGGTCGGTAGCGACGCTGCGCGTCAGGGCGCGATGTACTGCGTGGGTGCGCCGATGCCACTCTCATCGAGGAGCGCGTAGACCTCCGAGGCCCGGTAGCGGCGGTGCCCCCCGAGGGTGCGTACGGCCGAGAGCTTCCCGGATTGCACCCATCGGGACACGGTCTTGGGATGCACGCGGAAGAGGTTCGCGACCTCTGCTGGAGTCAGCAGCCGGTCCTGCTCATTGGGTGTGGTCACCTGGTCCCCCGATCAGTTGCTCCCGCGGACACTATCGGAAATTGCCCGAATTGCCCGGGAAAAGGTGAATTCGCAGGAAATCGTCCGCCGAAGGGGCCGCGAGGCCACCCCCGGGATGCGCGGCCGAGCGACCCCCAGGATGCTGAGGCCATGAGCGTGATCGATCGCGGCGGTGCCTGGGCCGTCATCGGGGCCGGACCCCACGGCCTCTCCGCCCTCAAGAACCTGCTCCAGCTCGGACTCGACGCCGACGGCTTCGAGCGCGACACCGACCTGGGCGGCAATTGGAACTTCGCCGCGGAGAACTCCCGCGTCTACGAGTCGACGCACCTCATCTCCACCAAGCCATTCACGCAGTTCCCCGACTTCCCCATGCCCGACGATTACCCCGACTATCCCTCCCACTGGCAGGTGCACCGCTACTTCCGGGCGTACGCCGAGCACTTCGGCCTGCTCGACCACCTGTCCTTCAACAGCGAGGTGGTGAACGTCGTACCGGCGACGGATGACCGCTGGGATGTCACCGTCCGCAACCGCGAGACCTGCGAGGAGACGACGCGGCAGTACGCCGGCGTCGTGGTGGCCAACGGCCACAACTGGTGGCCGAAGATCCCGCAGTACCCCGGCCAGGACTCCTTCACCGGCGAGATCCTGCACTCGGCGAACTACAAGAGCGCCGATGCGGTGCGCGGCAAGCGTGTGCTCGTCGTGGGCGCGGGCAACACCGGCTGCGATGTCGCCGTCGAGAGCGCGCAGAATGCCAAGGCGACCTACCACTCGACGCGCCGCGGCTACTACTACAACCCGAAGTACGCCTTCGGCCGTCCGTCGGACCAGACCGCGGATCTCCTGCTCGCCATGCGCCTACCGCTCGCCCTGCGCCGCATGATGTTCAAGGCCACCCTGCGGCTCACCGTCGGCGACTTCACCAAGTTCGGGCTGCCCAAGCCCGATCACGCCTTCTTCGAGACACACCCCATCGTCAACCAGCAGCTCGTCTACTACGTCGGCCATGGCGACATCTCGCCCAAGCCCGATATCGAGCGATTCGACGGCGACACCGTCCACTTCACGGATGGATCGAGCGCGCCGATCGACACGGTGGTCTTCTGCACCGGTTACCTCGCCCACTTCCCGTTCCTCGACGGCTCCTTCCTCAACCTCGACGGCGACCATCCGGTGCTCGCGCGACAGATCTTCACGCCGGCCACGCCGACCCTCGCTGTCTCCGGCCTCATCCAGCCCGACAGCGGCCAGTGGACCATTGCGCACTGGCAGGGCGTGCTCATCGCGACGTACGCCGCCCTGCGTGCGCAGGATCCGCAGGCGGCGCAGCGCTTCTACGACGCCATCGTCCGCGAAGCGGGCGTCCGCTTCACCGGGGGCACCGACTACAAGGACTCGACGCGGCACTACTACGAGATCGCCCACCAGGAGTACCTGCGGGCGATCGAGCGCGATCTCCAGCGGCTGGAGTCGCTCGCACCGTCGACCGGTGGCGTACCCGCGATGGCGAGTGTCCGATGAGCGCCGCCTCCAGCGCCCGGCGCCGGGCCTCCAAGGTCATGCGCCTGTGGGACTGGTCGGTGCCCCCGGTCGGCGTGCATCGCGAGGTCCTGTCCGTCGTGCCCGAGGGCTGGCACGACCAGCCACGGGCGACACGTAAGCCACCGCTGCTCTTCGTCCACGGCCTCGCCCATGGCGCCTGGTGCTGGCGTGAGAACTGGATGGAGGCGGCGGCCGAGCGGGGATTCCCGGCGTACGCCGTCTCCCTGCGCGGGCACGGCGACTCCGGTGGTCGCACCAAGCTCGGCCGCACCCTGCTGCGCCACTACGTGCACGACGTCATGCAGACCATCACCGAATTGCCGCAGCCGCCCGTGCTCGTCGGCCATTCGATGGGTGCGCTCATCGCCCAGCTCGTCGCCGACCGCTACCAGCCGCGCGGCCTCGCTCTCCTGACCCCCGCGCCCATCCAGGGAGCGGCGTACACGCTCCTGAAGCTCCTCCGCCGCCGTCCGGCCGCGGCGGCGAAGGTGGTCGTCGGCGGCACGCTTCCCCTCGGCGCTGAGCAGCTCTTCGTCGGCCTCGACGATGCGACGGCGGCGAGGTACGTCGATCGGCTCGGTCGCGAGTCGCCGTGGGCGCAGTACGAGCTGCTGCTCCCGCATCGCATCGGCCCTGTGCGGTGCCCGGTGCTCGTCGTGGGCACCCCGGACGACCGCGTCGTCGACGAAGCGGCCGTCGAGGAGACGGCGGCGGCGTACGGTGTCGATCCCGTGTGGCTGCCGGGGATTGGCCACGACCTCATGCTCGATGCCGGGTGGGAGAAGGCCCTCGGCGTCGTCCTCGAC
>JBPCSL010000024.1:0-5901 GCA_051007175.1 Candidatus Nanopelagicales bacterium | reverse complement strand
CGGGGCTGCTGGGCCGGTTCTGCGGCCATCGGTGACAGACTGGGGCCATGACGGACAAGGCCCCCGCCAAGAAGACCGCCGCGAAGAAGGCTCCGGCCGCCAAGGCCGAGCCGGCCGCCAAGGCCGAGCCGGCCGCCAAGAAGGCTCCGGCGAAGAAGGCCGAGGCGCCCGCGAAGAAGGTCACGGAGTCAGTGCCCGCTGCCGAGCCAGCACCCGCTGCAGAGATCTCACCCGAGCCGCAGGAGCGCTTCCACTCCGACGATCCCAAGGAGATGTTCCGCCACGCCCTCGAGCAGAAGAAGCGGAAGTCAGGCTTTGGGTCGGAAGCCCATCTCACCGGCGGCAGCACCGCCCACGGCAAGTCCGCCAAGGCTGGCGGCAAGCGCGAGTTCCGCCGCAAGAGCGGCTAGTAGCCCTCGCTGCCCACGCCCTTGTGCACCGTGAAGAGGTTCGTGGGGTCGTACTTCTTCTTCACCGTCAGCAGCCTCGGATAGTTGCTGCCCCAGAACTCCTGCTGCCAGTTCTCCTGGAAGTAATTGCCCTCGTTCGAGTAGGACCCCCCGCCCGGAGTTACCTCGTGGATGCGCGCGGACGCCGCCATCACTCCATCGAACTGCGCTTGGGACTGGGACCTCACGGGCTCATGGCCCGCGATGCCGGGGTACTTCCCCTGCTGCCAGGCGCCCACGGTGATGAAGGCGACGTTGTCGAACACGGCGGGATTGATCGACGTGGTGAGGTCGCGCTCCCACGCCTCCGGATGCTCGCCGTAGAGCGCCTTGTTGGTCTGCCACAGGATCAGCGATGTGCGCGACGCATCGAAGAGGCCCTGGGCAAGGGTGCGCGCCTTGCCTCCCTGCGTCATCGACCACGGCACACCGCGCCCGTCATAAGCACCCCAGTACGCCGCGACCTCGGCGGCATTGCCCTTCCACCAGAAGTAGCCCATGGGGGCATTTCGCCGATCGTCGAAGATCGCTTCCTTGGTCGTGGGATGCCAGCGGTTGGCAAACGGCTGGGAACTGAACTCCACATCGACCGTGAAGTCCTCCGGACGCGAGCGAAGCGGCGCGAGGAACTCATCCCAGGCCGATCGAGCAGCATCGGTGGTGATGTCGAGGAACGTTGTGCCGACCTGCAGGACATTGAGACCGCGGTCGAAGGAGTCCGCCATCGCGTAGTCAGGATTGAGGATGACGCCCTCGCCCCAGGTCGGGTCGCTGAGAGTGCCGCCTGCGAACTCCACATAACGCTGGATGAGCTCGCGGAAGGCCTCGTCGGATGTCGCGGTGATGGGACCGCCGATCCACCCGGAGATAGACGGCTCCGGATGCGCGAGCAGAGTCATGTGCGTGACCACCCCGAACGTCCCACCCCCGCCTCCGCGCATGGCCCAGAAGAGGTCGGCGTTCTGGTAGGCGTTGGCCACCACGATCTTGCCGCTGGCGAGCACGACGGAGATCTCCAAGACCCCTGCCGCACCGCTGCCGAATCTCTTGCTGAATGAGCCGAAGCCGCCACCGAGGGCGAAGCCACCGCACGCGCCTACGCTCGTGCAGCCACCCCCCTGGATGTAGAGGCCACTCTGTGAAGCTCGCGTGTAGGCCTCGAGCCAGCGATTGCCCGCCGTAGTCGTGACGGCCGGCACCGCTGGTGTCCCGGCAGGGGCACCCCGCGGGCGGAACGCCTCGCGCACGGTGATGTCGCGCATGTTGTGGGTCCACACGAGCAGGGACTCGCGCGGGCCGCAGGAGCGGCCGTAATAGTCGTGTCCGGTCCCCTTGACGACGAGGCGCACCCGATGCGCGCGCGCGAAGTCGACGGCCGCGACGATGTCGTCCGCGGTCTCCGCGGCAACGGCGTACTCGCTCGCGGTCGACTGCCACGCCTTGAACATGCCGGTCGACTGCGTAGCACCGGCCTGCTCCTCGAGGTACCACGGATTGAGGAGTCGCTTGGGCAGGCGCCCGGGCCTGAGCTTGGCCCAGGGCTGCGTCGGTCGGATGAGCCGGTCTCCCACGCGTCGTCGCAGCTGGGACCACGCGCTCGGGCCCGGCCACGTGTTGTACGGCGTGGGGGCAGCGGGTGCTGTCACTGTCCCTACGTCGACCGCGGATGCGGCCCTGGGCGCGAAGACGACCGCGGCAGCGGCGGCAGCGAGTCCGAGGAATGAGCGACGTGGCAAGCGGCTGTCGGGCATGGCCCATTGTTACCGAACGGAGGTCGGGCAGGGAAGGATTCCTTCGCACGGTGACGGGATGGCCCACATCCGGGGGTGGTCTGGCACAGTGGTGCCTTCGACACGGAGGAGGCTTTCGCTGTGGGCCCGCTGCTGGCGCTGACCTCCAGCCTGCTGTGGGGCTTCGGCGACTTCCTCGGCGGCATCTCCACCCGCAAAGTCGGCGCGCTGCGCGTCATCGCGCTGTCCTATCCGGTGGGCTGCGTCATCCTCGTCATCTGCGCCCTCACCGTCGTGCCCGGCACCATCGATACGTCCACGCTGTGGTGGTCACTGCTCGTCGGAGTGTCCGGGATCCTCGCGATGTACATGTTCTATCTCACGCTCGCCGAGGGACCGATGGGCATCCTGTCCCCGGTGACCGCGGTGCTGTCGGCCGGCATCCCCGTCGTCGTCGGACTGCTCACCGGCGAGACGCTGAATGCCCTCGCCATCACGGGGATCGCCGTTGCGGGGCTCGCCATCGTGCTCGTGAGCATGGAGTTCGGGGCCGAGCGGTCGGTCAGCGCGCGCGGGCTGGCCTATGCGATCTCGGCGGGCACCCTCATCGGCATCTACATGACCGGCGTCGGGCTCGCGCCCGACAACTCCGGCATCTGGGTCGTCACCCTCGGCCGCGTGATCGGCGCGGCCCTCGTCCTCGTCGTCGCGGCCTTCGTCCTCCTGCGCCCCGGACGGACGCCTCTCGCCACGCCGTACCCGTGGCTCGCCGTCATCGCCGTCGGTGTCCTCGACTCCTGCGCCAACGGGCTCTTCCAGGTGGCGGTGCGGCTCGACGACCTCGCCATCGTGGCCGTGCTGGGGTCCCTGTATCCCGCGGCGACGGTCGTGCTCGCCCGCTACTTCCTCGCCGAGCGCATGTCGCGCGTGCAGGTCGTCGGCGTCGGGCTGGCGCTCGTCGCCGCCGCGACGCTGTCGATCTCCTAGGCGGTCGCCGCGAGTGCCTCGGCACTCGCCTTTATCGCCGCATCGATCTCGGCCTCGCCGATGCCGTAGTGCGTCACCGCCCTGATCTGGCCGTGCGGGTAGCCGACCATCCCGACGCCGCGGTCGCGCAGTGCTTCCAGGTACGCCGATCTCCGGGAGGGCCCCCCGGCCACCGCGAAGAGCACGAAGTTCGACGCCACGCGGCCGGGATCGAGGCTGTCGCCCGAGGGCTGTGCGAGATGACCCGGGCTCACGATCCCCGGCTGCTGCGACAGCCCTTCCGCCAGCCGGCGCGCGAGCACGTGATCCTCCGCGAGCCGCGCGACGGTCCCGTCCGGTCCGTCGTCCAGCGCGATGAGTCCCGCGGCGGCGAGGATGCCCGCCTGGCGCAGCCCCCCGCCGACGAGCTTGCGCGCACGGCGCGCGCGACCGATGAATTCCGTCGATCCCACGACCACGCTCCCCACGGGAGCCGCCAGTCCCTTGCTCAGGCAGAAGGTGGCGGAGTCCGCGTCGCGCACGAGATCGGCGACCGGCACGCCCAGGGCCACGGCGGCGTTGAAGAGTCTCGCGCCGTCAACGTGCACGGGGATGCCTGCAGGCAGAGCCGCGCGCAGGCGACGCATGTAGTCGGGCGTGATCGGCCGGCTCATCGTGTGTGCGTGGCAGTTCTCCACGACGACGAGGCTCGTGATCGGGCAGTGCGGATCGGAGGAGTCCTGGATCGCACCGAGGACGGAGTCGATCGGCATCTCGCCGTCCGGCGTCTCCGCGATCGGTCGGAGCCCGGCACCGACGACCACCGCGTAGTTGGCAGCCTCGTCATTGAAGACGTGCGACTCGGCGGGCGCGATGATCTCGCCGCCGCGCGGCACGTGCGCCATGAGGCTCACGAGATTGCCCATGGTGCCCGACGGGACGAAGAGCGCCGCCTCCTTGCCCAACAGCGCAGCCGCCCGGGCCTCCAGCGCGAGGATGGTCGGGTCGTCGCCGAAGACGTCGTCGCCGACCGGGGCGGATGCCATCGCCTGCCGCATGGCGGGCGTGGGATGGGTGACCGTGTCGGAGCGCAGGTCGATGCGAGGCGCGATTGCCATGCGCGGAGACTACGTGCAGACCGTGCCGGGGTCGGGCAGCACCCCGTCGACCAGATAGGCGTCGATCGCCTCGTCGATGCAGGCCGATCCCTCGCGGTACGCCGTATGGCCGTCGCCGTCGCGCACCAGGAGCACTCCGCTGCCGAGCTGCTTCGCGAGCACGTCGCCCCAGACGAGCGGCGTCGCGGGATCGTGCGTCGTCGCCACGACGAGGATCGGCGGCAGATCCGTCGTGGGAAGGCTCGGGGGCACGACGGCGTACGGCCATGCCGCGCACGGGAGATTGCCCCAGGCGAGGTACTCCCCGAGGAACGGCAGCTCCTGTGACCACTCTGTCGCCAGCTGCCGCGACTCGTCGAGCCCGCCGCTCACCGGGCGGTCCGTGCAGGAGACCGCGTAGAACGCCTCGTTGGAGTTGTCGCCATAGGCGCCGTCGGGCCCGCGGCGCATGCGCTCATCGAGCAGACCCTGCAGCGTGGCACCGGAGCCGTCGGCGAGATCGGCCAGGCCCTCGCGCAGGCGCTTCCAGTCGGTGTCGGGCGAGTAGAGCAGCATGAGGATCGCGTAGGTCGCCGCCCCCTCGGTGAGCGGACGGCCGGGATCCTGGCCGGGCGCCGGGTTGGCATCGAGCCGGTCGAGCATCGCGCGCAGGTCGGCCATCGCCGAGTCCACGCTGGCCCCGGCGAGCGGGCAGTCGGACTGCTCGAGGCAGTCCTGCACGAAGCGACGCAAGGCGTCCTCGAACCCCCGCCCCTGCTCGAGCGTGATCTCGTTGGCATCGAGCGTCGCCGGCAAGGGGCCATCGAGCACGAATCGGCCGACGCGATCGGGGAAGAGCGCGGCGTACGTCGCGCCGAGGTGCGTGCCGTAGGAGACGCCGAGGTAGTCGAGCTTCTGCTCGCCGAGCGCGGCGCGCAGCACGTCCATGTCGCGCGCGGCCTCCGCCGTCGACATGTGCTCGAGCAGGCCCTCGACCGGCGCGGTGCACCCGGCAATGAAATCGCGGCTCAGTTGATCGAGGGTGGACTCCTCCTGGGGAGTGTCCGGGGTCGAGTCGGCGTCGATGAGCGCGTCGAGCTGCTGGTCGGTGCCGCACTGGATGGGCGCCGACTCCCCGACGCCGCGCGGGTCGAAACCCACCACGTCGAAGCGGTCGAGGACCGTGTCGGAGACGACGTAGGACTTCGCGGCGGCGTACTCCGTGCCGCTGCCGCCGGGACCGCCCGGGTCGAGGACGAGCGAGCCGATGCGATCGCCTCGCGCGGGCACCCGGAGCACGGAGAGCTCGAGGGTGGGGCCATCAGGCGCGGCGTAGTCGACGGGGACGAGGAGGCGCGCGCACTCGTTGTCACCGCACGGCTGCCAGTCGAGCTGCTGCTCGTAGAAGCGGGCCAGCTGCGGAGTGGGCGCCGTCTGGGTGACGGTCGGCGTCGGCGTGGGCATCGCCATCGGCTGCGAGCAGGCGGTCAGCACGAGGGCCGACGCCGTGACGGCCATCCGGATGCTCACCCCAGGAGGCTACGGGCGGTCGCCACCCCGTTGCAGTTCGGCGTACCGTGGGCATGTGGGGAAGTCCGACGGCGACCAGTTCGCGCGCCTCGTGCAGCAGGGGATCGCCCGCGGGCTCGATGTCGTCGA
>JBPCSL010000023.1:0-3697 GCA_051007175.1 Candidatus Nanopelagicales bacterium | reverse complement strand
GCGCTCCTGCAGAAGGCGCCGTGGCTGTCGGGGCTGGTGGCCTTCGGCATCGTGGTGGCCCTCGCGGTCCCCGCGCTGTCCATCCAGCAGGGATTCCCGGACAACGGCAGCGCGGCCCCGGGCACGCCCGCCCGCATCGGCTACGACCTCATGAGCGAGGGCTTCGGTCCCGGCGTCAACGGGCCGTTCTTCGTGGCGGTCACGCTGCCATTGCCGCTCGACGACACCGCGCTTGGCAAGGCCATTGACGACCTGGCCGCGACGGAGGGCGTGGCGTCGACGATCCCCAACAAGGAGATGCTCCCGCTGTACTCCATGGCGACGATTGGCGGCAAGGACAGCCCCTTCAGCCAGAACGGCCTCGTCACCAGCGTCATCGTGCAGCCGACTACCGGCCCCGATGATCCAGCGACCAATGCGCTGCTCACGCGGCTGCGCACGCAGACGTCGACGACGATCGCGCCGACCGGAGCGGCGATCTACGTCGGCGGCACCCAGGCGGTCACCCAGGACTTCACCAACGTGCTCATCGACGTGCTGCCGCTCTTCCTCCTCGTCGTCATCGGCCTGGGCTTCCTCGCGCTCTTCCTGCTCTTCAAGTCCCTGGTGATCCCTCTCACGGCGGCCATCTCCAGCCTGCTCAGCTTCGCGGCAGCCCTGGGCGTCACGGTCGCGGTCTTCCAGTGGGGCTGGGGCGCCAGTCTCATCGGCGTCTCGACCACCGGGCCGATCCTGCCCTTCCTGCCGGTGATGGTGTTCGCCATCCTCTTCGGCCTGTCGATGGACTACGAGGTGTTCCTCGTCTCGCGGATGCAGGAGGGCTGGCACCAGAGCGGCGACAACAGGGAAGCCGTGCGCCACGGGCTCGCGGGCTCAGGCAAGGTCGTCGTGGCGGCCGCGCTCATCATGAGCTCGGTCTTCCTCGCCTTCGTGCCCATGCCCAATGACACGATCAAGCTCTTCGGCGTGGCCCTGGCATCCGCGGTGGTCATTGATGCATTCCTCGTGCGGCTGGTCCTCGTGCCGAGCGTCATGTCGATGCTCGGCCGTGCCAACTGGTGGCTGCCGAAGTGGCTCGCCGCTCACATGCCCAAGTTCAGCGTCGACTAACGGCGTCTCACGCGGTCGCCGACAACTCCTCGCGGAAGCGGGGTAGCTCGTCGATCACCTCCGGCGCCGCCTTCGGATAGCCCGGGTGAATATCGAGCAGGGACTGCACGATGACCGCGGCAGCCCCGACTCGCGCGAACCACTTGGTGTCGGCGGGAAGGGCATACCACGGGGCCCAGGACGTGCTCGTGTGCGAGAGGACCTCGGAGTAGGCGTCCATGTAGGCCTTCCAGGAGTCGCGCTCGTGCATGTCGGAGGGCGAGAACTTCCAGTTGCGCGCCGGGTCGTCGATGCGCTTGAGCAGCCGGCGGGCCTGCTCCTGCTGGGAGACGTGCAGGAAGATCTTCACGACCCGGATGCCGTTGTCGGTGAGGTAGCGCTCCCAGTCGTTGACCGCGCGGAACCGGCGTTTCCAGATCCCCTTGCCCGCGAGGTCCTCGGGCAGGTGCTGGCGCTGGAGGAGTTCCGGATGCACCCGGACGACGAGGAGCTCCTCGTAGTGGGAGCGGTTGAAGATGCCGATCTCCCCGCGCGCGGGGAGGCGCCGCGCGTACCGCCACAGGTAGTCGTGATTGAGCTCCTCGGCCGAGGGGATCTTGAAGCTCTCCACGCGCACGCCCTGCGGGTTCACCCCGCTCATGACATGCCGGATCGTGCCGTCCTTGCCGGCCGCGTCCATGGCCTGGAGGACGACGAGCAGGCCGTATCGATCCTGGGCGGCGAGCTTGGCCTGCAGGTCGCTCAGCATGCGCGTGCCCGTCTGCAGGAGCCACTGCCCGTCCTGCTTGGTGAGGACGGTCTGCGTGATGTCGGTCGGGAAGTCCTTCGGCATCCGCACGGCGCTGCCGGGCTCGACCCTAAAGGGCGAGAGGAAGCCCTCGAGGAGGTGGCGGCGCTCCTTGTCGCTGCGATCGGCGCCGAGGGGCTTGCCGTCGGCGAGGAGTGGGCGAGCGTCCGGGTGCGTGGCCATCCCTCGACGCTAGGACGACGTACAGCGCCGGGCGACCGGCGGAACGTCAGGGATCGGTCGGCTACAGGTCACCGATGGGCAGGCGTGTCTCGATGACCTCGTGGCCCTGTCGCTCAATGCGGTATGCCGCGGGGCCGGTGAGGGGATCGACCTCGAGGTCGGCGATCACGCGCGCCGGCTCGTCGCCCTCGTAGAGGATCCCGATCCGGTCGTCGGTGGCGTAGGAGGTCGGGAGCAGGCCGTCGCCGACGACGCGGTGGAGCAGCGGGCGGCGCTGCTCTTCGCTGTCGTAGTGGACGCCATTGCCGTAGGGGAGGAGCGCGAGCCCGTCGGTGACGAGTCGCAGGGTGGGGCCGAAGGAGTCGGTAGGCCCGCCGACATGCCAGCAGATCGACCCGGCGCTCACGCCCGCGAGGATGGTGCCGCGCTCCCAGGCCGCGCGCATCGCCGTGTCGACGCCGTGCAGTCGCCAAAGGGCGAGCAGGTTGGCCACGCTCCCGCCGCCGACCCACACGAGGTCACTGCGCGCGAGGATCTCCTCGGGGTCGCGATTGGGCATCGTGAAGAGCGCGAGGTGGTCGACATCGCAGCCGAGTGCGCCCAGTGCGGCGTAGGAGCGCGCGAGGTACGACGCGTCATCGCCGCTCGCCGTCATCACCAGGCATACCCGCGGGCGCTGCGCGCCCGTGAGCCGGAGCGCCTCGAGGACGAGCCCACCGGGCTGGAGCACTCCCCACCGGTCGGTCGCGAGGAAGCCGCCGCTGGTGGCGAGGATGCGTCGTGTCGTCATGGCGCACCATCCTGGGGCACGGGCACCCCGAGGTCCTGCAGGACCGCCGTCGCCGCGCGGCGTCCGCTCACGAGGGCACCCTGAATGGACGAGGTGTCCCGATGATCCCCGGCGACGTACATCCCGCCGCGCGCTCGCACGGGCCGACGCATGTCGAGCGGCACCGGCATGGCGGGCAGGGCGTAGCCGATGGGATACGTCGCGAGAAGTTCCCAGTCGGCCGTGGGTACGCCGTACATCCACGACAGGTGATTGCGGGCGGCCCGCTCGTTATCGAGGGAGTCGCGCACGCCCAGCGCGGATGCCGACACGAGCGCCTGGCCGGGGGGCGCGTACGACGGCGCCGCGTGGGTGAGGACCACCGAGTTGACGAGGGGGCCGCGGCGTGCGCCATCGAGGACGAGGACGCCCTTGCCGTTAGCGAGCTGGGAAGGATCGCCCGTCGGTCGGTAGTACCAGGTGGTGACCGATCGCGGAGCGGGCACGCGCAGCCCCGGCAGCAACCGCGCGGCCGCCGCGGGATCGGCGGCGACGATGACGGCATCGGCGTCAATCCGCTCGCCGCCCTCGAGGACGACGTGGTCGCGGTCCACGGCGGCGACCGGGGTGAGCAGCCGCACGTCAAGACCGGCGGCGAGCTGGTCGGGGATCGCCTGCATGCCGGCGGCGGGCACCGAGGGCGTTCCCCGCACGAAGGACCGGAGCACAAGGTCGAGGAAGCGCCGCGAGGTCGTGAGCCCCGACTCGAGGAAGACCCCGGACAGGAAGGGGCGCAGGGCCCGGTCGATGAGCCCGCGGTCGGCGCCGGCACGCTGCAGCGCCTCGAG
>JBPCSL010000022.1:0-8229 GCA_051007175.1 Candidatus Nanopelagicales bacterium | reverse complement strand
GAGGCGATGTTCGTCGACTCGGGCCTCGGCAATGCCCCGTGGACTGTCTTCGCCCAGGGCGTGAGCATCAAGACCGGTATCCCCCTCGGCCTGGCGACATTCTTCATCAGCGTGACGGTGCTCCTCCTGTGGATCCCCCTGCGCGAGCGGCCGGGCCTGGGCACGGTGGCGAACGCGGTGGTCATCGCCACCGCGCTCCAGGTGATGATCTGGGTGCTCCCGTCCCCGGAGGGACTGGGATGGCGATGGCTGCAGGTCGCCATCGGCATCGCGCTGGTCGGGCTTGGCAGCGGCCTATATCTCACGACCAACCTCGGTCCGGGGCCGCGCGATGGACTCATGACGGCGGTCCACGAGCGGACCGGCATCGCGGTCACCCCGATCAGGCTGTCGATCGAGATCGTGGTCCTGGCGATCGGGTGGCTCCTCGGCGGCACGGTGGGCCTGGGCACCCTCGCCTTCGCCGTCTTCATCGGGCCCGCGGTGGGCTATGGGCTGCGCTTCGTCGGCTGGGTCGCCCACGCGCGCGGTGAGGTGCCGCGGGAAGAGGACGGTCCCCATCCGGAGCTGGAGGCCTAGGCCTTAGCCTTCCTTTCATGCCCGACGAGCTCACCATCCCGCTGCACCTCGCTCATCGTCTCCGTGAGCGCGGCGTGGAGTTTGGCTTCGGCATCGTCGGTGATTACGCGCTGCGGCTCTTCGCCGACCTCGAGGCGGACGGCTTCCCCATCAAGGTGACCGGCGACGAGCAGGGGGCGGCGTTCGCTGCCGACGCCTTCGCGCGGCTCAAGGGCCTGGGCGTCGTCGCGGTGACCTATGGCGTCGGGGGACTCAAGATCGCGAACGCCGTCGCGGGCGCATGGGCCGAGCAGGTGCCCCTGCTCGTCATCTCGGGGGCACCCGGCATGCGCGAGCGGGCCGGTGACGTCATGCTCCACCACAAGATCAAGAACTTCGACTCGCAACTCATCGTCTTCGAGGAGCTCACCTGCGCCCAGGCGGTGCTCACCAACCCGGCCATCGCCGCCGATGAGATCGACCGCGTGATCGCCGAGGTGCTCTCCGAGCAGCGCCCCGGCTACCTCGAGGTGCCCCGAGATCTCGTGGAGGTGCCCATCGCACCGCCGCGCGGCAAGCTGCGCGCCCACCTGCCGCCGGTGAACGAGCAGCACCTCGAGGCCGCCGTCGCCGACACGATTGATCACCTGCGCGGCTCGGAGTCGAATGTCCTGCACATGGGGGTCATGGCGTGGCGACGCGGCGTCGGCCCCGCCATCATCGAGGCCGCGGAGTGGGCGAACTCCCCGGTGGTGACGAGCTCCCTGTCGCGTGGCTCCCTGTCGGAGCGCCATCCGCTCTCCCTGGGCGTCTACATGGGCGCTGTCTCCCCGGCGGAGGTCGTCCAGCACGTGGAGGACGCGGCGACCATCGTGAGTTTCGGCGTGCTCAACACCGACCTCACGATGGGTGCCTTCACGGCCCATCTCGATCCCGAGAAGCACATCGACGCCACGGACACCGAGGTGACCGTCGGCATGCGCACCTACCGCGAGGTGCCGCTGTGGGCGTTCGTGCCTGCTCTCGTGGCCGCGGCCGAGAAGGCGGGCTTCACGCCCTACGAGGAGCCAACCGAGCCGTTGCGCACGCGCCACCCGTGGGTGCCCGAGGGCGGGAAGCCCCTGTCGGTCGCGCGCTTTGTCACGGCCATCGACGCGCACCTCGACGAGGGCCACGGGCTCATCGTCGACCCGGGGGAGTGCCTCTTCTCGTCAGTCGACCTCACCTCGCCGCACTGGTGCCTGGCGAGCGCCTACTACGCCACCATGGGGTACGCCGTGCCGGCGGCGCTCGGCGCCGGCCTCGCCCACCCCGAGCTGCGGCCCGTGGTCCTCGTGGGCGACGGAGCCTTCGCGATGACCGGGCTTGAGGCGGCCGCCGTCGCGCACCACGGGGTCAAGCCCGTCATCGTCGTCCTCGACAACGAGGGCTACGGCACCCAGCGGCCGATGATGGACGGCACCTTCAACGACGTCCCGCCGATCGCGGCGGAGAAGCTCGTCGACGTCTTCGGCGTGGGCAAGGGATGGCTGGCGACCACCGAGGACGAGCTCGACACCGCCCTCACCGAGGCGATGGCCACCGACGACCTGTGCATCATCCGCGCATGCGTGCCACGCACGGATCGCAGCCCGGCGCTCGGCCGGCTCACGGATGCGCTGAAGAAGCGCGTCTAGGCCGGCAGGTCGCAGACCGCGACCGACGGCTCGACGAGGCTACCGAGGTAGATCCGCCCGTTCTTCTCCCGCACGCCCGTCACGTAGTGGTACGCCGTGCCGGGCCCCTGCAGGTTGCGCACGACATTGCCGTCGCCGTCGATGCCGACGACCCAGGTGATCCGTGACGCATCGGGCTGGAACCGGTCGGGGATCGCCCACACCGCCTTGCGCAGGAAGCCCGGCTTTGACAGCAGCAGGTCGAGCAGTGTGTTGCGCTCGGAGGGCAGGGCCATCCAGAAGACGCCGTTGCTGCCCGTCGACATGTTGTCGGGGATGCCGGGGAGGTTCTCGATGATGACGGAGCGCTTGCCCGCGGTCGGCCCCGTGAGGTCCAGGCGCGTGACGCTGTAGCTGCCGGTCTCGGCCACGAGGACGAAGGACTCGTCCTCCGCGAGGGCGACGCCGTTGGCGAAGTTCAGCCCCGTGAGCAGCACCTCCACCCGGCCGTCCGGGCTCCAACGCAGCAGGCGCCCCGAGCTGGTGTGGGCGAGGAGGTCGCCCTTGAACTCGTCGATTCCGAAGGTCTGGGACGAGTCCGAGAAGTACACCGAGCCGTCGGAGGCGATCGCGCAGTTGTTGGTGAAGCGCAGCGGTACGCCGTTCACCTCGCTCACGAGGACATCAAGCTCCGGCCCGTCGGGGCGGACGCGCAGGAGCCCGCGGTGCGCATCGCAGACGATGAGCGAGCCGTCGGGGTGGATCTCGATGCCGAGCGGACGGCCGCCGGTCTGCAGGATGCGCTCGATATGCCGCCCGTCGGCGGAGATGCGCAGGACATAGCCCTCGCGGGTCCCGGTGTAGATCGTGCCGTCGTCGTCGACAGCGACGTCCTCCGCGCCGGTCCCGGGGACGGCGATGACCGTCGGGTTGGCAAGCGCGTCGTTGGGGGCGAAGGGGCCGCGCAGGCCGACATCCTTGGGCGGGTGCCAGGTGCGGGTGACGAGCGGGGTCTTGGCCATGTGCCCATCCTGCCCCGTCCTAGGAGGGGGCGCCGGCGAACTGGCTCTCGTAGAGGTCGTAGTAGAAGCCCCGCCGCTCCAGGAGCTGCTCGTGGCTGCCCTGCTCGATGATCCGGCCACGGTCCATGACGAGGATGACGTCCGCGTCGCGGATCGTGGAGAGCCGGTGGGCGATGACGAAGCTCGTGCGGTCGCGCCGGAGCTCCGACATCGCGCGCTGGATGAGCACCTCGGTGCGCGTATCGACCGAGCTCGTCGCCTCGTCGAGGATGAGGATGTCGGGGTCGGCGAGGAAGGCCCGCGCGATGGTGAGCAGCTGCCGCTCGCCAGCGCTGATGTTGGTGCCCTGCTCGGTGAGGCGGGTGTCGTAGGCGTCGGGCAGGGTCTCGATGAAGTGCTCGGCGAAGGATGCCCGGGCCGCGCGGTGCACGTCGTCCGGCGTGGGGTCGAAGGCGCCGTAGGCGATGTTGTCGTAGATGGTGCCCTCGAAGAGCCAGGTGTCCTGCAGCACCATGCCGAAGCAGCTGCGCACGTCCTCGCGGGTCGCGGCCCGGGTCTCCACCCCGTCGATGAGGATGCGCCCGCCCTGGATGTCGTAGAAGCGCATGAGCAGGTTCACGAGCGTCGTCTTGCCCGCGCCGGTGGGCCCGACGATGGCGATCGTCTGGCCGGGCGCGGCATGGAGGGTGAGGTCCTCGATGAGGGGCTTGTCGGGGACGTAGCGGAAGTCGACGCTGTCGAAGTCGACGCGGTCGGCGGGGTCGGGGATGACCTCGGGGTCGCTCGGGTCGGGCTCCTGCTCGGGCTGGTCGAGCAGCTCGAAGACCCGCTCGGCCGACGCGGCGCCGGACTGCAGCAGGTTGACGACGCTCGCGATCTGCGTGATCGGCATGGTGAACTGCCGCGAGTACTGGATGAAGGCCTGGACGTCGCCGAGCGACATCTGGCCGCTGGCCACCCTTAGGCCGCCGAAGACCGCGATGGCGACGTAGTTGAGGTTGGCGATGAGCATCGAGGCCGGCTGGATCATCCCGGAGATGAACTGGGCGCGGAAGCTGCTCTCGTACATGCGCTCATTGGAGTCCTCGAACTCCGCCATCGAGCGCTCGCGGAATCCGTAGACGCGGACGATCTCGTGACCGGTGTAGGTCTCCTCGACGTGGGCGTTGAGCTGCCCGGTCCACTTCCACTGGGCCGCGAAGTGCGGCTTGGAGCGCCGGGCGATGAGCATGGTGACGATGAAGGTGAGCGGCACGGTGAGCACCGAGATCACGGCGAGCACGGGGCTGATCCAGAACATCATGATGAGGACGCCGATGACCGTGAGCACCGCGGTGATGAGCTGGGTGAGGGTCTGCTGCAGCGTCATGCTGATGTTGTCGATGTCGTTGGTCACCCGGCTGAGGAGATCCCCGCGCGGTGTCGAGTCGAAGTAGCTGAGCGGGAGCCGGCCCAGCTTGAGGTCGACCTCCTCGCGCAGGCGGTACATGGTCCGCTGCGTCACCCCCGCCATGAGGTAGTTCTGCGCCCAGGACAGGAACGACCCGACGACGTAGACGGCGACGGCGAGGGAGAGCCAGCGCGCCAGCTGGCTGAAGTCCACGCCCTGGCCGGGGGTGAGCGTCATCGACGACACCATGTTGGCGAGCTCGTTCTGACCGGAGGCGCGCAGCCCGGCGACGGCCTGCTGCTGGGTCACGCCCGCGGGGATCATCGAGGAGACGACGCCGTCGAAGATGACGTTGGTCGCATTGCCCAGGATCTTGGGCCCGAGCACCATGAGGAAGACGCTCACCGAGCCCAGGAGCAGGACGATGCTGACAACGGCACTCTCGGGCTTGATGAGCGAGAGCAGCCGGCCCACCGACTGGCGGAAGTCCTGGGGCTTCTCCATGGCCGGCATGACGCCCATGCCGGGGCCGCGACCGCCAGGTCCCGGGCCCTTCGGCGCGGGGCGTGCGCCGCTCATCGGGCGCTCGCCTGGAGCTGGGAGTCGACGATCTGCCGGTAGGTCTCGCACGTCTCCATGAGCTCCGCATGCGTGCCGAAGCCGACGACGCGTCCGTAGTCGAGGACGATGATGCGGTCGGCGTCCATGATCGTGCTCACCCGCTGGGCGACCACGATGACGGTGGCGTCGCTGGTCGTGCGGGCTAGTCCCACGCGCAGGCGTGACTCGGTGGCGTAGTCGAGGGCCGAGAAACTGTCGTCGAAGATGTAGATCGCGGGGCGACGCACGAGAGCGCGGGCGATCGCCAGGCGCTGCCGCTGGCCCCCGGAGAAGTTGGCCCCGCCCTGGTCGACCGGCGCCTCCAGGCCCTCGGGCAGCTCGCGGACGAAGGAGGCGGCCTGGGCGACCTCGAGGGCAGCCCAGATCTCGTCATCCGTGGCGTCGGGAGCGCCGAGGCGCATATTGCTCGCGATGGTGCCGCTGAAGAGGAAGGCCTTCTGCGGCACGATCCCGAAGCGGGACCACAGTTCTTCCTGCTTCTGCCGGCGTACATCGACCCCGCCGACGAGCACCTCCCCGGACGTGGCGTCGGTGAGCCGGGGCAGCAGGTTGACGAGCGTGGTCTTGCCGGAGCCGGTGCCGCCCACGATGGCCGTGGTCATGCCGGGCTCGAAGACCAGTGACATGTCCGCGAGGACCGGCTGCGCCGCGCCGGGGTAGCGGAAGCCGACATCGCGCAGCTCGATGCGCCCGCTCGGCCCGGTGAGCGGCAGGACGTCGTCGGGCGAAGGGTCGTGCAGGTCGGGTTCGGTGTCCAGCACCTGCATGATGCGGTCGGACGACGCCGATGCCCGCGGCACCATCATGAGCGTCATCACGGCCATCATCACCGCGAAGAGGATCTGCAGGATGTAGGCGAGGAAGGCCGTGAGGTTGCCGATCGGCATGGACCCGTCGGCGACGAGGTGGCCGCCCCACCAGACGATCGCCACCGACGACAGGTTCATGATGAGCATGAGGAGCGGGAAGACCAGGGCGAAGAGCCGCGTCACCCGCAGGGACGTGACGGTGAGGTCGTCGTTTGCCCCCGCGAACCTGAGCTCCTCCGCCTCGGTCCTGTTGAAGGCGCGGATGACGCGGATGCCGGTGAGGTTCTCGCGCAGCACCTGGTTAACCCGGTCGATCTTCTCCTGCATGGACCGGAAGAGGGGCATCGCCCGGAAGACCATGCCGCCGATGACGATGAGCATGAGCGGGACGATGATGAGCAGGAGCAGCGAGAGCTGCGCATTCTCGCGAATGGCCATGATGACGGCCCCGATGGCCGTGACCGGCGCGAGGACCATCATGGTGAGCCCGGTGAGCACCAGCATCTGGACCTGCTGGACGTCGTTGGTGTTGCGGGTGATGAGCGAGGGCACGCCGATCTGGTTGACCTGGCCGAGGGACAGGGACTCGACGCGTCGGAAGAGGTCCGTGCGCAGGTCGCGGCCGACGCGCATCGCGGTGCGCGCGCTGTAGTAGACGGCGATGATGGCCGCGACCGCGAGGACGAGCGAGACGCCGAGCATGACGGCGCCCATCCGCACGATGTAGCCGATGTCCCCGGTGACGACACCCTGGTTGATGATGTCGGCGTTCAGGCTCGGCAGGAGCAGGTTGGTGAAGGCCTGGATGAGGAGCAGGACCGCGATGAGGACGAGGATCCAGCGATGCGGGGCGAGGTAGGTCCTCAGCAGCCCGGTCACACCCCAGGGTAACCGGGCGTGCGGCCGGTCAGGCCGCGAGAACCCGCGTGGGAAGTGCGGGGAGGGACCGGGCGAGGCTCACGGTGGTGCCCCGCGCCTCGTCGATGAGGCCGAGGAGCTCGTAGGGCGACATGCCGTAGCGGCCGAACCAGGTCCCGGTCATCGGGATGGGGCTGCGCGGTGTCGCGGACTCTCCGGGCGTCGTGCCGAGCACGGGGGAACCTCCTGCAGTGCGTCTCATGGTGTCTGTCTACGCGGCGTACATGTCGCGCGTATGTCCTCCATCATGCGCGTGAGTGACGCTCGGGAATCATGAGGTCCGCCAAGGCGTGAGGCGTGTCACAGGCCACGAGGCGCTCTGACACGATGGGCCCATGATCAGCTCGCAGGGGTCGGTGTGGGACTCGATTGTGGTGGTGGGGTTCATCTTCCTGTTCTCCATCCTCATGGGCTGGCTCTCGGGCCGGATCCTCGATGTCCATCGCGGCTTCTTCCGCTCCGTGCTGGCGGGCCTCATCGGATTCCTCGGGGGCCTCGTCCTGCTGTCGGCGCAGGTGGCGGGCAATGTGACGCTCGACCTCGAGGACGACGGGTGGAGCACCCTCATGCTCGCCCTCGGGTGGCTGGGCTACGCCCTCATCGTCGCCCTCGTCGCCAGCCTCGTCATCGACGCCATGCTCCGGCCGCGGCGACGCGGCACCGGCCTGCACCTGCCCCACCCCATCCGGGCCATCCGGCGTCGCCTCGCGGTGTGGTCGCGCCTCATGCAGATCGCCAAGGCGGCGCGCGAGCACGGCCTCGTCGGGCGCCGGCTGGCCTCCCGCTCCGAGCTGCTGTCGGCCGACGGGGCGCACGCACTGCGCCTCACGCTCGAGGACTCCGGCGGCATGCTCGTGAAGTTCGGCCAGATCGCCTCGACCCGCGAGGATCTCCTGCCCCCCGTCCTCACCGAGGAGCTCGCCGAACTGCGCACCGCGGTGCCCGGCCTGCCTCCCGAGGTCGTCGAGGCGGTGGTGCAGCAGGAGTTGGGCGCGCCCGTCTCCGACCTCTTCCTCGAGTTCGATACGCAGCCGCTGGCGGCGGCGTCGATCGGCGTCACCCATCGCGCGGTGCTCGCCGACGGACGGCGCGTCATCGTCAAGGTGCAGCGACCCGGGATCGAGGAGAGCGTCGACCGTGACGGCCAGGTGCTCGTCTGGGCCGCCCGCAAGCTCGAGCAGCAGTCGGCGTCCGCCCGTCGCCTCGGCGTGGTGGCCCTCGCGCGCGAGCTCGTCGCCGGCATCCGGGAGGAGCTC
>JBPCSL010000021.1:0-5971 GCA_051007175.1 Candidatus Nanopelagicales bacterium | reverse complement strand
GCTTCGTCGTGCAGGGCAAGGGTGAGCTCCAGGACGGCAAGGCCCTCACACCGGGGTCTCGCGTGAAGGTCCAGGACCTCGAGTCCGGCTCCCTCGTCCAGTTGCTCGAGGTACGCGATGCAGGCAGTCCCGTTGTCACCGAGGAGACGGCGTCGTCAGACGCGTCCTGGCGCACATCGCCGCTCGCACCGTCCAAGGACTTCCAGCTCAGTGTCCAGGCGCCTGATGGGTCCGAGCGCGTCGTGCTCTTCCGCACGCGCGGGGCCGGCGACCGCACGACAGCCACGATCTTCCCCGACAAGGGCACCTACGGCGTCGGCATGCCCATCGTCATCGAATTCCCCGCGCCCGTGAAGTCGCGCAAGAATGTCGAGGAGCACCTGCGGGTGTCGACGTCGCGCGATATCGGCGAAGCCTCGTGGTTCTGGCCGGATTCCGACACCGTGATGTTCCGCCCCAAGGACTTCTGGCCCGCGCGTACGACGGTCCGGGTCACGGCTGACCTCGCCGATGTCGAGGTACTCCCGGGCATGTGGGGGAGTAACGAGACCGCGCAGTTCCGCATCGGGGCCGAGGTCATCATGCGAGAGTCGCTCACCGACTACTCCCTCAAGTACTACAAGGACGGCAAGAAGGTCGCCACCTTCCCCATCTCCGGCGGGATGCCCGGATGGGAGACGCTCAACGGCATCAAGATCGTGCACGAGGCCTACACGATGAAGCGCATGGTCAACAACGCCCCGGGAGCCAACTACGACGTCGAGGTGCCCTACGCGATGCGCCTCACCTACTCGGGCGAGTTCATGCATGCCGCACCCTGGAACGGCAACATCGGCTACGCCAACACCAGCCATGGCTGCACCAACATGCGCTACGACGACGCGGTGTGGATGTACAACCACACGATCTTCGGCGATGTCTTCATCACGAAGGGCGGCGCCGGGGGATCGATGTCCTTCGGTGACGGGCTCGGCGGCGTATGGGATGTCCCGTGGAAGGACTGGGTGGCGGGCTCGGCATTGCATTCAGCGTCGGCCGACGACACCAGCGGAGCCTGAGCTCAGCGATAAGCGCGCAGCGCCGCGGCGATGAGCGGCACCTGCAGTGGGAGTCGCGCCCACACGGCCGCCTTCACCAAGCCCGGCTGCGAGGACTGCTGCGTGCGCATGGCGTGCCAGGCGTTGCCGGGCCAGACCGCGAGCAGGGTCGCGGCCGTCGCGCGGGGCGCCCACGGCTGACGCGCCAGCAGCCCCACCCCACATGCAATCTCGGCCACTCCTGAGCCCACCACCCAGGACCGCGGGGACGGGAGGGCCGGGGGGATGAGCGGCTCGAAGACCTGCGGGCGCACCAGGTGGACGGTGCCGCTCAGGAGGAAGGCTCCGGCGATGAGTCGCCCCGGCTTCGTCAACGTCGGCACGACGTCAGTGTGCCGGAGGGCGAAGGACTCCGCACCACAGGGGCGCGAGGCCTACTGCGCCATGTCGACGAAGCGGCTGTAGTGACCCTGGAAGGCAACGGTGATCGTCTGCGTCGGGCCATTGCGGTGCTTGGCGATGATGAAGTCGGCCTCACCAGCCCGCGGGGACTCGCGCTCGTAGGCATCCTCGCGGTGCAGGAGGAGGACGACGTCCGCATCCTGCTCGAGGCTGCCGCTCTCGCGCAGGTCGGAGAGCATGGGGCGCTTGTCCTGGCGCTGCTCGGGGCCACGGTTGAGCTGGCTCACTGCGATGACGGGCACTTCGAGCTCCTTGGCCAGCAGCTTCAGCGACCGGGAGAACTCCGACACCTCCTGCTGGCGGCTCTCGACCTTCTTGCCGCTCGTCATGAGCTGCATGTAGTCGACCACCACGAGCCTCAGGTCATGCCGCTGCTTGAGCCTCCGGCACTTGGCGCGGATCTCCATCATCGTGAGGTTGGGCGAGTCGTCGATGAAGAGCGGGGCCTCGCTGACGGCACCCATCTTGCCGGCGAGCTTGGTCCAGTCGTTGTCGCTCATGTTGCCGCTGCGCATGTGGTGCAGGGCCACCTGCGCCTCCGCGGACAGCAGGCGCATGAGGATCTCGTTGCGCCCCATCTCCAGGGAGAAGATGACACTGGCGAGACCGTGCTTGATGCTCGCCGAACGCGCGATGTCCACAGCAAGGGTGGAGTTGTGGGTCGGGATCATGGCCCGGCCTGCGAGGTAGAGATGCGAGTCGTTGCTCACCTGGATGCAGCGCACCGGCACGCTCGGCACCGGATCCACTCGGGTGATAAAACGGCTCACGGACCGCGCTTCGGACTTGCCCGCCATCCGCTCCTTGTGCAGGAGAGCCTTGCGCGGGAGTCGGAAGACCTCGTCCAGGGTGGTGAAGTTCAGGTTGTAGGCGATCGAGCTCTCCTCGGAGCGGCCCTTGACCCGCTTGGTCGAGATCGAGCAGCGGTAGCCCAGGCTCACCACAAGCTCGAAAGCGCCCTCCGCGAGGGACCGCGATGTCGTCGTGAGTTGCACGTTGCCGTTGGAGGTGACCGTGCCGTCGGTGTCGAGAAGCCCGGCCAGCAAGGCCCTGCGCTGATCTTCGGACGCGCGCAGGTAGGGGGCGGGAATGTACTTGTTGCCCCACACCCCGAGGCCGCGCAGCAGTGCCGGCACCGGGGCGTCGAGGCCGTCGGCCTCGACGAGCATCGCGATCTCCGGGTCAGCCGACGTGAAGTGGCCGGCTAGCGACGTGCCGTCGCCCAGCCAGACCCCCAGGGTGTAGGGCGGGAGGGGGAGGTCCGCCGCAGGAAGGCTCAGTGGGCGGGCGTTGACCACCGAGTGATTGAGGCGCGCGTCCTTGGTGGGGCAGCGCAACGTCTCCGCGATCTCGCGAGTCGTGCGCACCGCGGCAAACGTCTGCTGATGGCGGTATCGGTTGTAGCCGGTCGCGGCCGCCTGCGCGGACTTGCGTGACCCGCGTGTCTCCGTCAGCCACTCGTGCTCCGCATCGGCAATGATCGTCGAGCCGTCGGCGAAGGTGACTTGGTAGCAGGGACGATGCGTCCACGTCTCGCTGACAGCAAGGACGGTCGTGGGAAGGCCCTGCTCGTCGAGCACCTGGTCGCCCGGGCGCACGTCGCCCATCGTCGTCCACCCGGTGGGCGTGGGCAGCGGGGTGTCGAGTGCGAGCGCCTTCCCGATAGCCGGACGAGCCGCGATGATGATGAACTGCCCGGGGTGCAAACCATTGGTGAGCGAGTCGAGATCGGCGAACCCGGTCGGCACGCCCACCATCTGCCCGCCGCGATTGGCGATGGCCTCGATCTCGGTGAGCGCGCCATCCATGAGATCGCGCAGCGGCAGGTAGTCCTCGGCGGAGCGGCGTTCGGTGACCTCGTAGACCTCGGCCTGCGCGCGGTCGACGACATTGTCGACATCTCCCTCGCCCGCATAGCCCATCTGCACGATGCGGGTGCCGGCCTCGACGAGGCGCCGGAGGATGGCCCGCTCCTTGACGATGCGCGCGTAGTAGCCGGCATTGGCAGCCGTGGGGACGAGCGAGACGAGCGTGTGGAGGTACGACGCCCCGCCGATGCGCGAGATCTCGCCGGTGCGGGTGAGCTCGGCGGCGACGGTGACCGCATCGGCCGGATCGCCCCGGCCGTAGATGTCGAGGACGGCGGAGTAGATGGTGGCGTGCGCGGGACGGTAGAAGTCGCCCTCGCGGAGATCCTCGACGACATCGGCGATGGCGTCCTTGCTCAGCATCATGGCGCCGAGCACGGACTGCTCGGCCGCCACATCCTGCGGCGGAGTGCGGTCGGACGGCGGCCCCTCGTCATAGGGAACGGGGAGTTCCGCGACGCTCACGCACCCTCCTTACTCACCCGACATGGGTATCAGGGGGGTCCGACAGGGCCTGGATCCTGGCCCCGCCGCGACCACCGGCCTGGAACCTAGGGCGCTCGAGCCGACCCTGTCGACGACCCCTGTGGACACGCCTGTGGACAGCCGGGGGGTATCCCGTGGCCACCGGCGCGCAGCCTGGGGACAGACTGGGGATGGAGCAAGTTTCTTGCGTCACAAACCTTGTCTGACGTGGGCATACGCCGTCCCCGGGCTGTGGAGAAAAACTTGTCGACCCCCACGGGGTACCGTCCGCGCGTGGGCGTGGACCGGCAGATCCTCCGGCTCGCCGTCCCCGCCTTCGGGGCCCTGGTGGCCCAACCCCTCTTCCTTCTCGTCGACGCGGCCGTCGTCGGCACCCTCGGCACCGAGGTCCTCGCCGGCCTGGGCGCCGCGAGCACCATCTTCGGCACCGTCGTGGGTCTGTGCATCTTCCTCGCCTACGCCACGACCTCGGCCGTGGCGCGCCTCGTCGGGGCCGGCGACCGATCCGGCGCCCTCTCCCAGGGCATCGATGGCATGGCCCTCGGCGTCGGGCTGGGCATCCCCCTCGGGATCGGCGTGGCCGTGCTGGCCGAGCCACTCGTGCGCGCGCTCGGCACCTCGGATGCGGTCACCCCCTACGCCGTCACGTACCTGCGCATCATTGCCATCGCTTTCCCCGCGGTCCTCGGCGTACTGGCCGGCGTCGGCGTTCTGCGCGGACTGCAGGACACGCGCACGACGCTCTACGTCACCGTCGCGCAGGTCGGCGTGAACCTGGCGCTGTGCCTGGTGCTCGTCCTCGGTCTCGGCTGGGGCATCGCCGGCAGCGCGATCGCCACCGGCGTCGCCGAGCTCCTCGGTCTCCTCGCGTACGGCGCCCTGCTCATGCGGAGGGCGCGGGCGGAGCGCGTGGCGATCAGGCCCAGCGGCACCGGCGTGCTGCGGTCCGCCCGGGACGGCGTACCCCTCTTCGTGCGCACCCTCGCCCTGCGCGCGGTGTTCCTCATGGCCGCCGCCGTGGCCGCGCGCCTCGGCGACGCGGATCTCGCGGCCTACCACGTGACGTCGACGCTCTTCTTCGCTCTCGCGCTCGCCCTTGACGCCCTCGCCATCGCGGGGCAGGCACTGCTGGGCAAGACGCTGGGCGCCTCCGACATCGAGGGATCTCGCCACATCACCCGGAGGCTGGTGTGGTGGTCGCTCATCCTCGGCGTGGTGCTCGGCCTCATCGTCCTCGCGCTGCGCGCCACCATCCCCGACTGGTTCAGCGACGACCCCTCCGTCATGTCGCTCATCGCGGCCGCGCTCATCGTCGTCGCCGTGATCCAGCCGCTCGCGGGCGTGGTCTTCGCGCTCGACGGCGTGCTCATCGGCGCAGGCGACACGCGCTGGCTCGCCTGGGCGCAGATGGCGATGCTTGTCGCCTTTCTCCCCGCCGCGTGGCTCGTCCTCGATCGCTCCCTCGGGCTCACGGGCCTGTGGTGGGCGCTCGGCTGGTTCCTCGTCGTACGCGCGGTCATCCTGGGCTGGCGCGCGCGCGGGTCCTCCTGGCTGGTGACCGGCGCCGTGCGCGCGAGGTAGCCTCCCGTCGTGCGCATCGCGATCGGCACCCGCAAGGGGCTCTGGACAGCAGTGGACGACCCCGACGGCTGGCAGGTGAGCCAACCGCTGCAGGACATGGCGGAGTTCGCCTCCGTCGCCTGGGTCCCCCACCCCGGCGGTACGCCGCGCCTTCTGGCCGGCGCACGCAGCTGGTTCTGGGGCCCGACCGTCATCGCGAGCGACGACCTCGGGGCCACCTGGAGCGAGCGCGAGGCCGCTCCCATCGCGTTTCCCGCCGACACCGGCGCGGCCATCGAGCGCGTGTGGACCCTCGAGCCCGACCCCGCCGACCCACAGGTCATCTGGGCCGGTGGCGAGCCGCACTCCCTGTGGCGATCGGTCGACGGCGGCGCGTCGTTCGAACTCGTGCGGGGCCTCTGGGATCACCCGCACCGACCTGACTGGATGGCCGGGGCCGGCGGTCCTGCGCTGCACAACGTCCATCGACGTGCCGACGGCTCCACCCTCGTGACCATGACCGGCGCAGGCGTCTACCGCTCCGCCGACGGGCTCACC
>JBPCSL010000020.1:0-5379 GCA_051007175.1 Candidatus Nanopelagicales bacterium | reverse complement strand
GAAGGGCTTCGCCACGGCCTTCGGATCGGCGTCGCGCACCGTGATGCGCAGCAGCGACTGCGCCTGGTCGGCGGTCTCCGGATCGGCGTACGCCGTGGGAGCCCAGTCGACGTCGAGCTCGCGCACGGCGAGGTGCGAGCGCTGCGCGCGCGTCGCCGCTGACACGCCCGGCTCGAGTGCCTCGGCCAGGCTGAGCCCCGTGACGGTGCGCAGGGCGAGGTCGGCCTTCGCCTCGGCGCTAAGGCCTGTCATCACGAGCGTCATCGCGTTGCGAAAGCCGCCGAGGTAGTTGGCGGCCACCTTGAGCCGGTCGGGCGCGCTCTCGCCGCGGACGTCGGAGATGAGGACGCGGTCCGGGCCCTCCTGAGACAGCCGGATCGTGTCGAAGCGGGCGGTCGCGTCGGGGTTGGCGTAGGCGCGGCCGCCGATCTCGTAGAGCAATTGCGCGGTCACCGTGCCGACGGTCACCGCTCCCCCGGCGCCAGGATGCTTGGTGATCATGCTCGAGCCGTCGTCCGCCACCTCGGCAATGGGGAAGCCGGGATGGAGGATGTCGAGCGACTGGAAAAATGAGTAGTTACCGCCGGTGACCTGGGCACCGCATTCGATCGCGTGGCCCGCGACCACCGCTCCGGCGAAGCGATCCAGTGCCGCGGGATTGCCGTCGGCAGCATCGACGTAGGACCAGCCATGCCACCAGGCGGCCGGGCCGACGACGAGGGCCGCATCCGTGACCCGACCCGTAATGACGACGTCAGCGCCCGCGCTCAGGGCTGCCGAGATGGGCTCGCCGCCGATATAGGCGTTGGCGGTGAGGAACTGCACGCCGTTCGGCAATTCGCGCGTGTCGAGGTTGCGCCACTCCTCGTCCAGCTCGGGCAGGCGCGGCATGAGGTCGTCGCCCGACACGACCGCGATGCTCACCGGGCCGATGCCGAGCCGATCGACGATCTCGCGCAGGGCATCGGCGCAGCCTGCGGGGTCGAGACCGCCGGCATTGCTCACCACGCGTACACCCTTGTCGCGGCATGTGCCGAGCACCTGCTCCATCTGGGCGAGGAAGGTGCGCGCATAGCCCGCGCCCGGACCGTGCTTGAGTCGCTGGCGAGCGAGGATGAGCATCGTGAGCTCGGCGAGCCAGTCGCCGGTGAGGACATCGAGCGGGCCGCCCTCGACCATCTCCCGGGCAGCGCCCAGGCGGTCGCCGAAGAAGCCGCTGCAATTACCGATGATGACGGGTCGGTTCACGACTCCTCCTCGGTGGCGAGAACGGCGACGACAGCGTGCGCATCGACCGACTGCCCCGGCGTGACGAGCACCTCGGTGATGACGCCATCGGTGTCCGCGGTGATGCGGTGCTCCATCTTCATGGCCTCGAGCACGACCAGCGTCTGCCCCGCGGTGACGCGGTCGCCCGCCGCCACGGCGACGACCGTGACCGTGCCGGGCACGGGGGTTGAGGGGCCGTGCGCACCCGCCTCGGCCTCGAGATCGGCGAACCGCGGCAGCTCACGCCACTGCGTGGACCACAGGCCGTCGTCCACGCACACAAGATCGCCATACCTCGCGACCTGGCAGCGGGCGCGCACCCCGTCGATCACGACCTCGGCACCGCCGTCCTCGCGAAGTACCGCGAGGTCCCCCAGCTCTCGCGCCGGCGTCACATGGGGATCGGCAGCGCCGTCGATCACTCCTGCGCGCAAGCCCTCGCGAGTCCACCGGTAGGCGATAGTGCGCTCGTCTCCGCCCAGCAGCGCAAGCCCGAGATGCTCGTCGACCGCCGGCACATTGCGCCAGCCTGCCGGCATGCCATCGCGAGGCACGTCGTACGTCGAGACGATCGCCACGCCATGACGGTCGAGCACGATGCCGGGGATCGCCGGGGCGAGGACGGTCGGCTCCCGGTCAAGGAAGGCCGTCGTCGTGTCTCCGCCGAGGAAGCGCGACGACTCGAGGATGGCGACGAGTGAGTCCCGATTGGTGACGAGGCCGTGGACGCGCGACCCGCGAAGGCCGAGCGCCAGCGCCTGCGCCGCCGTGATGCGGTCGGGTGCGTGCGCGATGACCTTGGCGAGCATCGGGTCGTAGAAGGCGCTCACCTCGCTGCCGGGCTCGACCCCGGAGTCGACCCGCAGACTGTCCGGGACGGCGAAGGCGTGCAGGGTGCCCGTGTTGGGCAGGTAGCCGCGCGCCGGATCCTCGGCGTAGAGCCGCACCTCGATGGCATGGCCGGTGCGCGCGATCTCCTCCTGAGACAGCGGAAGGGTCTCGCCTCGCGCGACCCGGATCTGCCACTCCACCAGGTCGATGCCGGTCACCATCTCGGTAACCGGGTGCTCCACCTGGAGGCGGGTGTTCATCTCGAGGAAGTAGAACTCCTGGTCAGAGTCTTCGCCCGCGACGATGAACTCGACCGTGCCGGCGCCGACGTAGCCGATCGCGCGCGCGAGCGACACGGCCGCGTGGTACATGGGCTGGGCGAGATGCGATGACAGACCGGGAGACGGCGATTCCTCGACGATCTTCTGGTGCCGGCGCTGGATGGAGCACTCGCGCTCGCCGAGGTGCACCACGTTGCCGTGCACGTCGCCGAAGACCTGCACCTCCACGTGGCGCGAGTTCGTGAGGTAGCGCTCGAGGAAGACCGTCGGGTCGCCAAACGAGGCCTGGGCCTCGCGTGGCGCGGACTCGAGTGCCTCGCCGAGATCCGCGCCGGACTCGACGACCCGCATCCCCTTGCCGCCGCCGCCGGCGGAGGCCTTGACGAGCAGGGGGTAGCCCACCTGGTCGGCGAGGGCCGCTGCGTCGGCGCCCTCCGGGAGCTCGGCGCCGGGGACGAGGGGCACCCCCGCCTCCGCGGCGAGCCGCTTCGCCTCGACCTTGAGCGCCATCGCGCGGATGGACTCCGGAGTCGGGCCGATCCAGGTGACGCCCGCCGCGGTGACCGCCTCGGCGAAAGAGGGGTTCTCCGACAGGAAGCCGTAGCCGGGGTGCACCGCGTCAGCGCCGGAACGGCGTACGGCATCGAGGATCTGCGCACTGTCGAGGTAGGTCTCCGCGCTCGACGAGCCGCGCAGCGGGATCGCCATGTCGGCTTCGCGCACGAAGGGAGCGTCGGCGTCCGGCTCAGAGTAGACGGCCACGGTCTGGATGCCCATCGCGCGGGCCGTGCGGATGACGCGACGGGCGATCTCGCCGCGGTTGGCGATGAGGATGCGTCGGATCTGGCTCGTCATCGCCATCACATCCGGAAGACGCCGTAGGACTCGGCGCCCGCGATCGGGGCCGAGTGCACGGCCGACAGGGACATGAGGAGGGCCGATCGCGTGTCGCGCGGGTCGATGATGCCGTCGTCCCACAGCCGCCCGGTGGCGAAGAGCGCCGTCGACTGCCCCTCAACCTGCTGCTCGAAGGCGTCGCGGATGGGGGCGAATGCGGCCTCGTCGAAGTCCACGCCCATGCTCTGGGACTTCTGCCGCGCCACGATCGTGAGAACTCCCGCCAGCTGCTTCGGGCCCATCACGGCGATGCGGTGATTGGGCCAGGAGAAGACGAAGCGCGGGTCGTACGCGCGGCCCGACATGCCGTAGTTGCCCGCGCCGTAGGACGCGCCCATCATGAGGGTGAGGTGCGGGACGGTGGAGTTGGACACGGCGTTGATGAGCTTGGCACCGTCCTTGATGATGCCGCCCTGCTCGTAGCGGGTGCCGACCATGAAGCCGGTGATGTTCTGGGCGAAGAGGATTGGCACGCCCATGCGGTTGCACAGCTGGATGAACTGCGCACCCTTCTCGCTCTCCTCGCTGAAGAGGATGCCGTTGTTGGCAAGCACGCCGATGGGATAGCCGCCGATGTGGCCCCAGCCAGTGACGAGCGTCGATCCGTAGAGCGGCTTGAACTCCTCGAACTCGCTGCCGTCGAGGATGCGGGCGAGCACCTCGCGCGCCTCGAAGGGCTGACGGACGTCGGCGCTCGGGATGCCGAGCAGGTCCTCGGGGTCGTAGAGCGGATCGACGGGCGAGCGATCCGGGCCGGGGCCCTGCTTGCGCCAGCGCAGGTGCTCCACGATCTGCCGGCCGATGCGCAGGGCATCGGGCTCGTCGAGGGCCAGGTAGTCGGCGAGGCCCGAGGTGCGCGCGTGCATCTCGGCGCCGCCCAGCTCCTCCTCGTCAGCGTCCTCGTCGATCGCCATCTTCACCAGCGGCGGGCCGCCGAGGTAGACGCGCGCCGCGTCCTTCTGCAGCACGACGTAGTCGCTCATGCCCGGCACATAGGCGCCGCCGGCGGTGCTACTGCCGAAGACGAGCGTCACGGTCGGGATGCCGAGCGCGGACAACTGCGTGAGGTTCTTGAAGCTCGCACCTCCGGGCACGAAGATCTCGGCCTGCTTGGGCAGATCCGCGCCGCCCGACTCGGTGAGGCTCACCAGTGGCAGGCGGTTGACGCGCGCGATCTCCATCGCGCGCAGGCCCTTGGCCACGGCCGTCGGCCCCTGCGAGCCGCCCTTCACGGTGGGGTCATTGGCGACCACCATGCACTCGGTGCCATGCACGCGACCGATGCCGGTGACGACACCGCCGCCAAGCGGGTCGTCGGTGCCCCAGCCGGCCAGGGGGCTCAGCTCGAGGAACGGCGTACCGCGGTCGAGGAGGAGGTTGATGCGCTCGCGCGGCAGGAGCTTGCCGCGACCGCGGTGGCGGGCGACGGTGCGCGCGTTCTTCTCCGGGTCGCTGCTGCCCCCGCCCGCGATGACCTTGGCGAGCAGGGTGTCGATCTCCGCGAGGGACTCGAGCATGGCCGTGCGATTGGCGGCCGTGACGGCCGGATCGAGGCGAGAGCGCAGGACGGGCGCCATGGACTTGACATTAGTGTCAACTTGACGCGGTCGTCAAGTCTTCCGACGGCCTCGTGCCCGGCCTCCATCGTGGCGCCGCCTTCCGTCGTGGCGCCGTCCCCGAACTCGCTCGTGGGCCGGCCTGGGCCGTTCTTCGGTCGAAATGCACCACCCCGTAGCGCATATCGACCGAAGAGCGACCCTCACCAGATTCGCCCGTGGGGTTGCGGCATTCCCCCGTGGCTTTGCGGCCGACTGGCCCTTCTGTGCCCCCAAAGCGCCACCGGGTGGCGGATTTGGGGCAAAGAACAGCATCCACGTGGTCTGGGCCAGCCTCGTCTGACAGGGGAAGATGCCTCCATGAGTCGCGATCACCTCTCCCAATGGACATCCGCCGCACGCCAGGCCCTGGCCACCGACCTCGGGGTGGAAATCCCCGAGATCGACGTGCAACTACTCCTCGATGTCGCGCGCGATGCCGCGCATGCCGTGGATCGGCCTGCCGCACCGATCACGACGTATCTCCTCGGGTACGCCGCTGCGCT
>JBPCSL010000019.1:0-23095 GCA_051007175.1 Candidatus Nanopelagicales bacterium | reverse complement strand
CATGCGCGCCGATAACGAGGGCGAGGGCGGCATCATGGCCCTCGCATCCCTCGCGATGTCTGCCGTCCGCAAGCACCGCACGGCGGCGCTCATCATGGCCTTTGGCGTCATCGGCGCTGCACTCTTCTACGGCGACGGGATGATTACTCCCGCGGTCTCGGTGCTCTCGGCCGTCGAGGGGCTGGAGCTCGTCGCGCCGTCTCTCTCGTCGTACGTCGTGCCGATCGCGCTTGTGCTCCTCATCGGGCTGTTCCTCGTGCAGCGCTACGGGACGCACCGGGTCGGCATGGCCTTCGGCCCCATCATGCTCGTGTGGTTTGCCGTCATCGGCGTCCTCGGCTTGGTGAGCCTGGTGCAGACGCCGCAGGTGCTGGCCTCGATCAATCCGATGTACGCCGTCTCCTTCATCGCCGCGGAGCCGTGGGTGGCCTTCCTCGCCCTAGGGTCCGTCGTCCTGTGCGTGACCGGAGCAGAGGCGCTGTACGCCGACATGGGGCAGTTCGGCCGCTCCCCCATTCGCCTGTCATGGTTCGTCGTCGCGGCGCCGTGCCTGTATCTCAACTACCTCGGGCAGGGCGCGCTCATCCTGCGCGATCCCTCGACCGCCGACAACTCCTTCTACCTGCTGGTGCCTTCTGTCGCGCAGCTGCCCATGGTCATCCTGGCGACGATGGCCACCATCATCGCCTCCCAGGCGGTGATCTCCGGGGCGTTCTCCATGACGCAGCAGGCCATCCGCCTGGGCTACCTGCCGAGGATGACGGTGCTGCACACCTCGGCCAGCGAGCGCGGCCAGGTCTACGTGCCCTTCGTCAACTGGATGCTCATGGTCGCCATCATCGGGCTGGTCATCGGCTTCCAGGACTCCTCGAACCTGGCCGCCGCCTACGGGATCGCGGTGACAGGGACCTTCCTCATCACGACCTGCCTCATCACCGTGGTCGCGCGCCACGTGTGGAACCTGTCGTGGGCGAAGGTCGCCCCGCTTGCCGTCCTCTTCTTCATCATCGACGGCGCGTTCTTCGCCGCGAACCTCACCAAGTTCAGTCACGGTGGCTGGTTCCCGCTGGTCGCCGCCGCTGTCATCTTCACCGTGCTGTCCATCTGGCGATGGGGCTGGGACCGGATGATGACGCGCCTGTCGGACCTGCAGGTGCCGATGTCCGACCTGGCCGAGGTCATCGACAGCGAGGGCGTCTCGGTGTCCCCGGGATCCCTCATCTACGTCACCATTGAGGACGGGGTCCCCTACGCGCTCGTGCAGCGCGCGCGAACTTTCCACTCCGTGTCCGAGCGCACGCTCATCATCCGGCTTGTCACCACGGAGACCCCGCGCGTGAGCGATGACGAGCGCCTCGAGGTGATCTCCGACGACGGGTCGCTCATCGACGTCCGCGCGGCGTACGGCTTCATGGAGAGGCCGGATCCGGTCGCCGTCGTCCAGCGCGTGAGCGCGTGGGGCACGGGGATCGACCCGGAGACCTGCGTCTACAGCTTCTACTCAGCGCGCGTGGAGGTGGGACCCTCGCCGCTACCCGTGCACGTGGCGGCGGAGATCTTCGCCTTCATGCAGCGCAACTCGACCGACCCCCAGCGGTACTACCACCTGGCTCCCGAGCGCGTCATCGAAGTGGGGCGGCTCGTCGCCATCTAGCGGGGTCAGGACGAGCTGGGCTCCGGGGAGGCGCTCTCCGAGGTCGCTTCCGACATCGACTCCGATGATGCGGGGCTGGACGACGGAGTCGGGCAGCCGGGGCCGCTCGGCGAGGGCGACGGCGAGGCGAGCGCGGCATCGACCTCGGACTGCGCGGCCACCTCGGTGTACTGCGCACCCAGCACTGTGTCGATCGTCGCGTCCTTGCGACCGTCGTTCACGAGCTCCGCGCCCGGAAGGTAGAAGGCCATGAGCTGTGCCGCGGACTCACCGGACGGACCGTGACGGATCTCGGCGACTCCGGTGACGGTCTTGGAGAGCGGATCGTTGTCGATATTGCCGATGACGAAGCCGCGCACCTGCAGCTCCTCGGCCGTGGTGGCGGCGAGCCCGGTGCGATCAGTGGCGTTGTAGACGTTGGTGGTGACCTGGGCGGCGCTCGGCAGGCCGACTCCCGGGGTCACGGTGACCGTCACGCACGGCTGCGGCTCGGAGGTGGCCGTGCTGGCGTCGCCTCCCGTGGCCGTGCTGCTGCTCGAGGCATCGCCGGAGGACGCGCCCTGGATGATGCGGGAGAGCCCGTAGCCGGCTCCGAAGAGGATCACCATGCCGACGACGACGAGCACGATGGCGACCACCGGGCTCTGCCGGCGGCGATGCCGGCTCGTGGGCCGGGGGCCGGATGACGGGACGCTCATGCGGAGGTGCCTCCTGACGGGCCTGGGTCTATGCGATCGGCGCAGCCGATACGTCATTCAGTCTAGGTTCCCGAATCCCGACGATGCCGCACGCGAGGCCGCGACACTCGCGCGTGAAATGCCCGGCGGGTACGCGGCGGCGACCGCTCCCGACGACTTGGGTAACCTCCTCGGCGGAGGATTCGCCTAGTGGCCTAGGGCGCACGCTTGGAAAGCGTGTTGGGAGCAATCCCTCAGGGGTTCAAATCCCCTATCCTCCGCGCTTGCTCGAAGGGTCGGCAGAGCCGCCCCTGTTGGGCTCGCTCGGCTGGGCGCCGGGACCACCCCCGGCGCCCAGCCGTCGGCGCCTAGACTGTGCGGCGACCCCTCGCGTGGCGATACCCCACTGAATCCCCCCAGGGCCGGAAGGCAGCAAGGGTAGGCGGGCTCTGTCGGGTGCGCGGGGGGTCCCTTGTGCCGGTCCCCGGGGTCCGCCCGCACGGTTAGGGTGACGGGGTGTCCCTGGCCCTGTACCGCACCTACCGCCCCGGACGGCTGTCGGAGGTCGTGGGCCAGGAGCACGTCACGGAGCCGCTGGCCCGGGCGCTGAGCTCCGACCGCATTCATCACGCCTATCTCCTCTCGGGTCCGCGCGGCTGCGGCAAGACCTCGACGGCCCGCATCCTCGCCCGGTCCCTCAACTGCGAGCAGGGGCCCACCCCCGACCCCTGCGGGGAGTGCCAGAGCTGCCTCGACCTCGCCCCCAACGGTCCCGGCTCACTCGATGTCATCGAGCTCGACGCTGCGAGCCACGGCGGTGTCGACGACACCCGCGAGTTGCGCGAGCGGGCGATGTTCTCCCCGGCGTCTTCCCGCTACAAGATCTACATCGTCGACGAGGCCCACATGGTGAGCACCGCGGGTTTCAACGCCCTGCTCAAGCTCGTCGAGGAGCCCCCCGACCACGTGCGCTTCATTTTCGCCACGACCGAGGTCGACAAGGTGCTCCCCACCATCCGGTCGCGCACCTACAACTACACCTTCCGCCTGGTGCCGACGCGCCTCCTCCAGCAGCATCTCGCCCACGTGTGCGAGGCCGAGGGAGTGAACGCCGACCCCGCGGCCCTGGGCCTCGTCGCTCGCTCCGCCGGCGGCAGCGTGCGCGACGCCCTGTCGATCCTCGGCCAGCTCGCTGCGGGCGCCGGCCCTGAGGGCCTCACCTATGACGCGGTCGCCGCCCAACTGGGCGTCACCGACACCGTCCTGGTCGATGCCACCATCGATGCCATCGCTTCCGGGCGGGGCGGCGAGCTCTTCACGGTGATCGACCAGGTCGTCGATGCCGGCCATGATCCGCGGCGATTCGCCACCGACCTGCTGCAGCGGCTGCGCGACCTCATCGTCTTGTCGGTCATGCCCGCCGATGAGGCGGTCCCCCTCCTCGACGCTCCCGACGGCGACCTGGAGATCATGCGCGCCCAGGTGCAGTCCCTCACCCTGCCCGAGCTCTCGCGGGCGGCCGACCTCGTGAGCGACGCGCTCTCCGGCCTGCGCGGTGCGACGGCGCCGCGACTCCACCTCGAGCTGCTGGCCGCTCGCCTGCTGCTCCCCGCGGCCGATGACACCCAGGCCGGCTTCGCCGTGCGCCTCGATCGCCTCGAGCGCGGGGGCGCTCCGACGAGCCCGGCTCCTGCGGCGGCGCCCGCCCCGCGGGCCGCACCCGCGCCTGCCGCGCCGGAGAAGCCGGCTCGCGCGAAGCAGCCGAAGGCCGAGCCCGAGAGCGTGCCCGCCCCGCCCCCGCGCCTCTCCGATGTCACAGCCGCGGCACCCCCGGCAGCCCCTCCCGCCCCTGCTGCGGTCGAGTCGTCGGCGACCGCCCAGGTGTCGCTCGCGGACGTCACCACGATGTGGCCCGCGATCCTCGAAGGGGTCAAGTCGATGTCCCGCGTGGCGTGGATGGTCTTCAGCGACTCGGCGCCACTCTCCGTGTCCGACGGAGTGCTCGCGGTGGGAGTGCCCGAGGAGAACAAGGCGAAGAACGCCCGCAGCAGCGGTCACGCGGAGCGACTGCGCCAGGTGATCCTCGACGTCCTGCGGGTCGACCTGCAGGTCGACGTCGTGGTCTCGGGCACGACCCGAGCCCCTGTACCGCCGGCCGATGTGCCGAGCCCGGATGACGATGGGGCCGAGGACCTCGCAGGCGAGTCCCTCGCCATGCGCGAGCTCGGCGCGACGGTCATCGGCGAGATCGATCGGGCCTGAGCGTGTACGACGGCGCTGTCGCGGATCTCATCGACGAATTGGGCAGGCTTCCGGGCATCGGCCCCAAGAGCGCCCAGCGCATCGCCTTCCACATCCTGCAGGCGGAGCCGGCCGACATCCGACGGCTCGCCGAGATCCTCGTGACCGTCAAGGAGCGCGTCCGCTTCTGCGTCATCTGCGGGCACATCACCGAAGAGGACGAGTGCCGCATCTGTCGCGACCCGCGACGCGATGCGGCGTCGCTGTGCGTCGTGGAGGAGTCCAAGGACGTCATCGCGATCGAGCGCACGGCCGAATACCGGGGCCGCTACCACGTGCTTGGCGGCGCGATCAGCCCCATCGACGGCATCGGCCCCGACGACCTGCGCATCCGTGAGCTGCTGCAGCGCCTCTCCGACGGCACGGTAACCGAGATCATCATCGCCACCGATCCCAATCTCGAGGGAGAGGCGACAGCGACCTACCTCGCGCGCCTGCTGGCCCCGATGGGCATCACCGTCACGCGCCTGGCGAGCGGCCTCCCCGTGGGCGGCGACCTCGAGTACGCCGACGAGGTGACGCTCGGCCGGGCATTCGCTGGACGCCGCCGCCTGGACGGCTAGCGCGACTGCGCGAAGTTCGTTGAGTGGCGACTTGTGTCGCCGTCACTCCGTTCCGGTGGGACACAAGTCGCCACTCAACGCCGTGATACGCGCCTCCGTTAGACTGGCCTTTCCGCCGTCAGGTGACCGCCCCATCCGGGGGTGGCCGGTGCACGTGCCCTGGAGCCGCAGTGGCCCTCATCGTGCAGAAGTACGGGGGTTCCAGCGTCGCCAACGCTGAGAGCATCCGGCGAGTCGCGCGTCGCATCGTGGACACCCACCGAGCCGGGTCAGGCGTGGCGGTCGTCGTGTCGGCGATGGGCGACACCACCGATGAGCTCCTCGACCTCGCCGAGCAGGTCTCCCCCAATCCGCCCGGACGCGAGCTCGACATGCTGCTCACCTCGGGCGAGCGCATCTCCATGGCGCTCGTGGCGATGGCGATCAATGACCTCGGCGAAGAGGCACGCTCCTACACCGGGTCGCAGGCGGGGCTCATCACCGACTCCTCGCACGGCGCCGCCAGGATCATCGATGTCACGCCCGGTCGCATCCAGGAGGCGCTTGACGCGGGAGCGATCCCGATCGTGGCCGGCTTCCAGGGCGTCGCCCAGGACACCAAGGACATCACCACGCTCGGCCGTGGTGGCTCCGACACCACGGCCGTCGCCCTCGCGGCCGCGCTCGGCGCGGATGTCTGCGAGATCTATACCGACGTCGATGGCGTGTTCAGCGCCGACCCTCGCGTCGTGCCCAAGGCTCGCCAGCTCAAGGTCGTGACCTACGAGGAGATGCTCGAACTGGCCGCGGCTGGCGCCAAGGTCCTCCACCTCCGCTGCGTCGAGTACGCGCGGCGCTTCAACCTGCCCATCCACGTGCGCTCGTCGTTCTCTGACCGCGAGGGCACGTATGTCCTGTCCGAGGCCGCCATCGCGGCTCGCATCGCCGCCGGCGAGGGAGACATCATGGAACAGCCGATCATCTCCGGCACCGCCGCGGATCTCAATGACGCCAAGGTCACGGTGCTCGGCGTCCCCGACCGACCCGGCGAGGCAGCGGCCATCTTCAGCGCGCTCGCCGACGCCGGCATCAACATCGACATGATCGTGCAGAACGTGTCGGCCGCGTCCACGGGCCGCACCGACGTCACCTTCACCTGCCCCCAGGGCTCGGTGTCGAAGGCGACCGGGGCCCTCGATGCCGTGCGCGGCCAGATCGGCTTCGAGGACCTCCTCACCGACGAGAGCATCGCGAAGATCTCGCTGGTGGGCGCCGGCATGCGCTCCCACCCCGGAGTCTCCGCCACCTTCTTCAAGGCGCTGGCCGATGCCGGCGTCAACGTCGAGATGATCTCGACCTCGGAGATCCGCATCTCTGTGGTGACGCGCGCGGAGTCCGCCCAGACCGCGGTGCAGGCGCTGCACACGGCGTTCGGCCTGGATGCCGACGGCGAGGCCGTCGTCTACGCCGGGACCGGCCGATGACCACCGTCGCCGTCGTCGGGGCCACCGGCCAGGTCGGCGGCGTCATGCGCCGCCTGCTCGAGGAGCGCGACTTCCCCATCGATCGCATCCGCTACTTCGCGTCGGCGCGCTCGGCGGGCACGACCCTGCCATGGAAGGGCGCCGACATCGTCGTCGAGGACGTCGCGACCGCCGATCTCTCCGGGATCGACATCGCGCTCTTCTCCGCGGGCGGATCGACGTCCAAGGAGTACGCCCCCAAGTTCGCCGAGGCCGGCGCCATCGTCATCGACAACTCCTCGGCCTGGCGCATGGACCCCGACGTGCCGCTCGTCGTGAGCGAGGTCAACCCCGACGCCATCGGCGAGATGCGCAAGGGCATCATCGCCAACCCCAACTGCACGACGATGGCCGCGATGCCGGTGCTCATGCCCCTGCATCGCGAGGCTGGCCTCCGCCGGCTGGTGGTGAGCACCTTCCAGGCCGTGTCCGGCAGTGGGCTCTCCGGGGTCGAGGAGCTCGACACGCAGATCCGGGCCGTCATCGACCAGGACGTCACGGTCCTCACGCACGACGGATCGGCGATCGACTTCCCCGAGCCCAAGAAGTACGTGCGCACCATCGCCTTCGACGTCATCCCTGTCGCGGGCTCAATCGTCGACGACGGCCTCGGCGAGACCGACGAGGAGAAGAAGCTCCGCAACGAGAGCCGCAAGATCCTCGGCATCCCCGACCTGCTCGTCTCGGGCACCTGCGTGCGCGTGCCGGTCTTCACCGGCCACTCCCTGTCGATCAACGCTGAGTTCGTGCGCCCGATCAGCGCCGAGCGTGCGACGGAGATCCTCGAGACTGCCGAGGGCGTCGTCGTCACCGACGTGCCGACTCCGCTCCAGGCGGCGGGTGCCGATCCGTCCTTCGTCGGCCGGATCCGCCCTGACGAGGGAGTCCCGGAGGGGCGCGGCCTCGCGATGTTCGTGAGCAACGACAACCTGCGCAAGGGCGCGGCGCTCAACGCCGTGCAGATCGCCGAGCTCGTCCTGGCGCGCCGCTAGGCCAGCCCGCGCGTCGCCAGGAACTCGCTCACCCCATCGCGTACGTCAGGCCGGATCATGTCCGGGCCCCACACGGTGTCGCAGATCTCCCACACCTCGTCGACCGATGTCAGGTCGAGAACCTCGCAGAGGACCGCGATGTCCTGCAGGTCTCGGGCGCCACGCCCTGCCCGGACCTTCATGGCGAGGAGGTGTTCCGGCGAGGCCACGGTCACGGTGATGCCGGGAGCGGCCAGCGCCTCCCAGCTCCTGGCATCGGCCAGGCGCGGCAGCAGGGGGAGCACGGCATCATTGAGCCAGTCGGGCGGCAGGTCGCCTCGCTCGCGAGCGATCTCCTCCACTACGTCATCGATTACTCCGGGGGGAGTGATCACCGCATCGATGTCGCGGGTGATCGCGAGGCGGTCGTATCCGATGAGCATGGCCGCTCCACCGACGAGATAGAGCTCGACGTGGACGCCGCGCGCCTCGAGCCGGGCCCCGAGATCGGTGAGCAGGGCCAGCACATCGTCCTTGGAGGTGAACACGTCAGACCGACTCCAGGGCGCGTCGATCCAGCACGATCCCTCGCGCGCGCAGGCTAGGCAGGGCATGGGCGTATGCGGCGGCCCGAAGCGTGTCGGCTCCCTCCGGCAGCCCGATCCACCACATCCTCTCCGCGACAGCGCCCCGCGTCCAGGTCGGCACGCGCTCGAGCCCGCCCGTGCGCGCCCAGTGCGCCGCCATGCCCTGGAGGAGTGCGTCCATGGCGGCATCCCCGGTGGTCGACGGCGGAATGAGGAAGAACTCCAGGTCGCTGCGCGCGGCACCCCGGGCGCAGGCCGTGGCGAAGGCGTCGTTCATGCCGATGACCGCGCGCAGCGCGTAGTCGTCTCGATCCGAGTCGCGGAGGCTGCGCGACGCTGCCTTGAGCGCTCGCGCGTGCGATGCGCATGTGCCGAGCCACGACTGGGCGTGGAGCGTGTCGGGGCGAAGCGCGAGGAAGGCCGCGACGCGCGCGGCGACGAGTGCGCTGCCGTCGAGGTGCCCTGCCTCGTAGGTGCTCACATTGGGCTGGCTCGTGCCAAGCAGGAAGGCGGCGTGCGCCTGGGAGATGCCGAGGCTCTCGCGATGCTCGCGCAGAGAGGCCATGCGGGCACTATATATCAACAGGAGTAGTACATATATTGTGCGTGGGTCGGGCGCCCTTCTCCCTCGAGCGGGCGAGCGCAGGCGGCGTTGCCGATGGCATAGCGAAGGGCCCAGATCGAGGATCCGGGCCCTTCGACTGCGTCGGGGTGGCGGGATTTGAACCCACGGCCTCTTCGTCCCGAACGAAGCGCGCTACCAAGCTGCGCCACACCCCGGCGAGCCGTAGGAGTCTAGCCCCTGGCGGTGAGGGTGAGGAGCGTGGCCTCCGGCGGGCAGGCGAAGCGGATCGGCGCGTAGGGCGAGGTCCCCAGGCCGGCCGAGACATGCAGCCACATCTCGGGATCGTCGTGGGGGGCGAACTCCATGAGCGGCCGCTCGTAGCGGGACAGGCCGCTCGCGCGCCTCCGGTCAAGGTCGCAGTTGGTGACGAGCGCGCCGAATCCCGGGACGCAGACCTGGCCGCCGTGGGTGTGGCCCGCGAGGGTGATCGCCATCCCGTCGGCAGCCATGGCGTCGAGCACGCGCAGGTAGGGGGCGTGGGCGATGCCGATCGCGAGGTCGGCGGAGGTTTCGGGCGATCCGGCGATCTCGGCGTAGTCGTCGCGCTCGATATGCGGATCGTCGACCCCGCGCACCTCCACGGTGCGCCCACCGGCCTTGACCAGTGCGCGCGCATTGGGCAGGTGCACCCAGCCCGCATCGCCCAGGCGCGCCACCAGGTCGGGCCACGGCAGCTGCGGACGGTCCGGTCGCAGGTCCGAGGGGCCGGCGAAGTACTGGAACGGATTGATGAGATGCGGGGCGTAGTAGTCATTGCTGCCGAGGACGAAGACGCCCGGAGTGGCGAGGAGCGGCTCGAGAGCGCGCAGGACCGGGTCGACCGCCTCCTGGTGGGCGAGGAAGTCACCGGTGACGACGACGAGATCGGGCTGCATCTCCGCGAGCGATCCGACCCACTGCTGCAGCCGTCGGCGTCGGGGCGTCATATGCAGGTCCGACAGGTGCAGGATCCGCAGGTCGGCCGCTCCTGCGGGCAGCGCCGGCACGCGCGCACGGCGTACCCGGAAGGACTCGGCCTCGACAAGCGAGTAGCCGAGCAGGCCCGCGCCGACGACGGCACCGAGGCCGATCGTCTTCAGCGCGCGAGAGGCCACGGACAGAGTGTGTCACCCGGGACCGATCGCGCCGGGTGCGGGAGCCTGCGCGAGGATGGGCCCATGAGCGCCTTGAAGGACCAGTTGCAGAGCGATCTCACCGAGGCTATTCGTGCGCAGGACGAACTCACCATGGCGACCATTCGCATGGCGCTCTCGGCCGTGACGAATGCTGAGGTCTCCGGGAAGGAGGCTCGCCAGCTGTCGGACGACGAGGTCGTGGGCGTGCTCACGAGCGAGGCGAAGAAGCGCCGCGAGGCTGCGGAGTCCTTCGACGCGGCAGGCGCTACCGACCGCGCCGACCGCGAGCGCGCCGAGCTGGGTGTCCTGCAGCGCTACCTGCCCGAGCAGTTGTCCGACGACGAGGTGAAGGCCTTGGTCGCCGAGGCGGTGGCCGCGGCCGCCGCGGAAGGCAAGACGGGGCCTTCGGCCATGGGCATCGTGATGAAGACGCTCACCCCGCAGACGCGCGGTCGCGCGGATGGTGCGCGGGTGGCCGCGCTTGTGAAGGACGCGCTGGGCTGACTCAGCCGGGCGTCGGCTGGCCGGTGGGCTCCGGCGTCGGGGTCGGCGTCGGCGTGGGCGTGGGCTCCGGAGTCGGCGTGGGCGTGGGTGCGGGCGTCGGCGCAGGTGAGGGGCCGGGCCCGGGCGAGTTCGTCGGCTTCGGCTTCGGGTCCTTGGTCTCGGTGGGGCTAGGAGACGCCGACGGCGTCGGCTCGCGCGGGATGTAGATCGGCGAGAGTCCGACACCGCGGACCGGGCCGACCCCCCAGTGATTGAAGAGCTCGAAGGCCCTCGGCGGGATGTTGGCGAGGGCCGCGATCATCGTCTCCCGCCAGATGGGATTGGGGATCATCCCGCCGGAGACGTAGGAGTAGTAGGTGCCGTTGATGGTGACGTCGGCCATGGGATAGGCGAAGCCGCCGCGCGGATCGCCGACCCACACCGCGCCCGCCATGTCGGGGGTGTAGCCGGCGAACCAGATCGCCGCGTTGTCGTTGGTGCTGCCGGTCTTGCCGGCCGCCGGGCGGTCGGGCAGTGACGCGGCGCTTCCGGTGCGACCGGTGAGCGGGCCGTCGATGACGCCCGACAGCACCGACGTGACGGTGTCGGCGACGTCGCGGCTCACGACCTCCCGGCATCTCGGCGCGGGGACGTCGATGTTGCTGCCGTAGCGGTCCTTGATCTCGAGCACGACGCGCGGGGCGCAGTAGACGCCGTGGTTGGCGAAGGCGGCATAGGCCCCGGCCATCGACAGGGGCGAGACCTCCATGGTGCCGAGGGAGAAGGTCGGCACCCGCTGCAGTGGTTCGCCGGTGGCCAGGCGGACGCCCATGTCTTCGGCGATCTCGGCCTGGCGGCACAGCCCGTATCGCTCGGCCAGCGTGACGAAATAGGTGTTGGTGGAGAACGCCGTCGCCTGGAACATGTCGAGGACGCCAGCGGACCCGGCATTGCGGACGGTCACGGGCTGGAACTTCTCGCCCGTGGTGCAGTTGACGAACTTGTCGAAGGTCTTCGGGTTGGGTGCGTCTACTGTCTCGAAAGGCGAGAAGCCGGCCTCCAGCGCCTCCGCGAGAGTGAAGACCTTGAACGTCGATCCGGCCTGCATGCCGATGGTGCCGCCGAAGCCTTGGTCGACGTTGTAGTTGTACGTCGTCTTGCCGCGGCCGGAGAGGCCCCACTGGCGGTTCTGCGCCATGGCGATGACATTGCCGGTGCCGGGCTGGACGAGCGTGATCGCGGCCGCCCGCTGGCTCGGGTCCTTCGCGGGGATGTACTTCGTGGTGGCAGCGTAGGCGGCAGCCTGCGTGTCGGGGTCGAGGGTCGTGCGGATGGTGAGGCCACCGCGTCGCAGCAGGGCCTCACGCTCGACCTGCGTCTCCCCGAAGGCGGGGTCGGCCTTGATCATGCGCAGGACGAAGTCGCAGAAGTAGGGGGCGTAGGACGAGGTGCAGCCATTCGGCTGCAGGGACGGGTCGAGGGTGTCCTCGATGGGGATGACCTTCGCCGACGCTGCCTGCACCGACGTGATAAAGCCGGCCTGCTGCATCTCGTCGAGCACCATGTTGCGCCGGGTCTGGGAGAGGTCGGGATTGCGCGTGGGGTCGAAGGCGGTCGGCTGCTGCACGATGCCGGCCAGGGTGGCGCTCTCGACGAGGTCCAACTCGCTGGCGGGCTTGGAGAAGTAGCGCCGCGCCGCCGCCTCGACCCCGTAGGCGCCGGCCCCGAAGTACACGATGTTGAGGTACTTCTCGAGGATCTGCTCCTTAGAGTAGCGGCGCTCGAGGGCTAGTGCGTATCGGATCTCGCGGAGCTTGCGTGAGGGAGTGCGCTCGCGCGCGGCCTCGAGCTCCTGCTCATTGCTCGCGCTCGCGATGAGGACGTTCTTCACGTACTGCTGCGTAAGCGTCGAGCCGCCCTGCTGCCCGGATGTCGAGGACGCGTTGGAGATGATCGCGCGCAGCGTGCCGCGAAGGTCGATGCCGGGATGGTCGAGGAAGCGCGCGTCCTCGATGGCGACGACCGCTTGGCGCATGACGGGCGACACATTGCTGAGGGAGACCTCGATGCGGTTCTGGTAGTAGATCGTGGCGAGGACCGAGCCATCGGAGGCGAGGATCACGGAGCGCTCGGGGAGCTCGGGAGCGTCGAGCTGGGAGGGCAGGCTCTCGAAACTCTGGATCGCACCCCGGGTCACCAGGCCGGCGCCGGCGGCGAGCGGCAGCACCATGGCCGCCGCGATGGCCCCGCCTAGGAGGGCCACGAGGAGGAAGGCGCCGAGACGGCCGAGGACGCCCAGGGGACTTGCCACCCCTGACGGACGGGGCTCCGCCACACTGCCTCCTCACGACGCCGTGTCCAGGGTAGGTGAGTGGGGCGCGGGAGTCGCGCTCCACGGTGGTCCGACCGGGGCCAACTTCCGGGCGAAATTGGTCTTTTCTTACTAGTCCGCCTTAGTTATTCTGAGCCTGTCTGCTTTGTGCCAGGGGGCGTAGCGTCCGGGCGCACTAGCCACACGGGCACCAGGACGGTCGAGGGGCGATCCCTCGGAAAGGGGACGGCGTTCATGACGACCTGGTCGACCGAGTGGACCCAGCGGGCCGCCTGTCGCACGTCCGATCCGGACGCGCTCTTCGTCCAGGGTGCCGCCCAGAACCGCGCCAAGGTCATCTGCCAGGGCTGCCAGGTCCGCACCGAATGCCTCGCCGACGCCCTCGACAACCGCGTGGAGTTCGGCGTGTGGGGCGGTATGACCGAGCGCGAGCGCCGGGCCCTCCTGCGCCGCCGCCCCCAGGTGACCTCGTGGCGTCACCTCCTGCAGACCGCGCGCGAGGAGTACGAGCGCGCCATCAGCCTCGACGTCTTCCGCGCGTCGTAGTCACTGCGCCAGCAGGTCGCCCACCGTCCGCAGGCCCTCGAGGTCGTGCACGTCCTCGGCCAGGGCGATGACCTCCGTCACCGGCACCCCCGGATGCGCTGACGTGAACCGTCGCGCGAGCCGACGCTGCCGCTCGGCATTGCGCTCGCGCTCGGCATGCATGCGCAGGAGCGCTGCGGTGAGCGGAGAATCCTCGGCGATCTGCTCGGAGGCGACCAGTGCCTTCTCCGATGACAGGCCTGCTGCGCGGACATCCTGCACGCGGTTGAGGACGAGGCCCGCCAGGGGCATCTCATCCTCCTTGAGGCGCTCCACGAAGTACGACGCCTCGCGCAGCGCGTCGCGCTCGGGTGCGGCCACCACGATGAACGACGTACCGCGGTCCTGCAGCAGCGCGTAGGTCGCCTCCGCCCGCTCGCGGAAGCCGCCGAACATCGTGTCGACGGCACCGACGAAGGCCGCGAGGTCGCTCAGCAACTGGGCGCCGAGGATCTTGTTGAGCACGCCCGCGAAGAGGCCGAATCCGGCGCCGAGGATGCGCCCGATGCCCTTGCCGGCGCCGCGTGCGGGCGCGAGCAGGATCCGGATGAAGCGGCCGTCGAGGAAGGTGCCCAGGCGCTCGGGGGCGTCGAGGAAGTCGAGCGCGGAACGCGATGGCGGGGTGTCGACGACGATGAGATCCCAGGTGCCCTCCTCGTCGGCCTCCGCGCGCAGCTGGCCGAGCTTCTCCATCGCCATGTACTCCTGCGTGCCGGCGAAGGAGGAGGACAGTGCTTGGTAGAAGGGGTTGTCGAGGATCGTCCGCGCCCGCTCCGGGTCCGAGTGAGACTCGACGACCTCGTCGAAGGTCCGCTTCATGTCGAGCATCATCGCGTCGAGCGAGCCGCTGCCCGGGGCGAGGCCGATGACCGGCCGCGGGGTGTTGTCGAGCTCGGTGAGGCCCATCGCCTGCGCCAGGCGGCGCGCGGGATCGATGGTGAGCACGCAGACGCGGCGGCCCTGCTCCGCGGCACGCAGCCCGATCGCGGCCGCGGTCGTCGTCTTGCCGACACCGCCCGATCCGCAGCACACGATGATGCGCGTGGCCGGATCGGCGAGGAGGCCATCGAGGTCGAGGCCGCTCATGCCATGCCCTGCTCTCGCAGGAGACCGGCGAGCTCGTAGAGGGCGGCCAGGTCGATGCCGCTAGACAGCAGCGGCAGCTCGTAGACGGGACGCCCCAGGGCATTGATGCGCGCGCGCTCGGCGGCCTCCACGGCCACCCGCGCGCTGTGGTCGGTCGCCTCCGCGAGCAGCGCGTCGGCGAGGTCGGTGGGCAGCCCGGCGGCTGCGAGGCCTGCTTGCACCTGGTCTCGCGGCAGTTCGCCGACCGCGGCGAGCGCGAGGTCGCCATCGCTCAGCAGGGGAGAGCGCGTCATGTTGACGACGATGCCTCCCACGGGGAGCGCGGCCTCCTCGAGCTCGGCGATGCCGTCGACGGTCTCCTGGACCGGCATCTCCTCGAGCAGCGTGGTGAGGTGCACGACGGTCTTGGGGGATCGCAGCACGGCCATGACGCCGTCGGCCTGGCTGCGGATCGGCCCCACCTTGGCGACGCCGGCGATCTCGGTGTTGACGTTGAGGAAGCGCGTGATGCGACCGGTCGGCGGGGCGTCGAGCACGATCGCGTCGTAGGGCTTGGCGTGCTGCTTGTCCTTGCGGCGTACGAGCTCCACCGCCTTGCCGGTGAGGAGCACGTCGCGCAGTCCGGGCGAGATTGTGGTGACGAAGTCGACCGCTCCCATCCGGCGCAGGGCACCGCCGGCGCGGCGCAGGTTGTAGAAGAGCTCGAGGTACTCGAGAAGGGCCTCCTCGGGATCGACCGCGAGGCCCCACACCTCGCCGCCGCCGGGGGCCACCGCGAGCTTGCGCTCCTCGTAGGGCAGCGGCGGCACGTCGAAGAGCTGGGCGAGGCCCTGGCGTCCCTCGACCTCCATGAGCATGACGCGGCGCCCGCCGGTCGCCAGTCCGAGCGCGAGAGCGGCGGCCACCGTCGTCTTGCCGGTGCCGCCCTTGCCGGACACGACGTGGAGGAGCACGTCGGGCCAGTCGCTCGTGGACACCCCGTGAGCCTAGTCCGCGCCGTGGACCGGCCCCCGTGCCGCGTGCGGGGCGGCGTACTAGGGTCGCGGCATGACTCGATGGGAGTACGCGACCGTCCCGCTCCTCGTGCACGCGACAAAGCAGATCCTCGACACGTGGGGGACGGACGGCTGGGAGCTCGTCCAGGTCGTGCCCGGGCCCAACCCGGAGAGCATGGTCGCCTACCTGAAGCGCCCCATCGCCTAGAGGAGGACCTATGCCCACCCCCACCCAGCGCCTGGCCGAGCTCGGCATCACGATCCCCGAGGTCGTCCCGCCCGTGGCCGCCTATGTGCCCGCGGTCGTGACGGGCCGCTACGTCTACACCTCCGGCCAGCTGCCCATGCGCGACGGCGCGATGATCGCCGAGGGCCTCGTGGGCTCCGATGTCGACGTCGACGTCGCCAAGGACTGCGCGCGCCAGTCGGCGATCAACGCCCTGGCGGCCGCGCAGTCGGTCATCGGCAGCCTCGATCGCGTCACCCGCGTGGTGAAGGTGGTCGGCTTCGTCGCCAGCGCCCCGGGATTCACCGGCCAGCCGCAGGCGATCAACGGCGCCAGCGAGCTGCTGCTGGACGTCTTCGGCGATGCGGGCCGCCATGCTCGGTCGGCGGTCGGCGTCGCGGGCCTCCCGCTCAACGCCCCGGTCGAGGTCGAGATGGTGCTCGAGGTCGCCGACTGAGCACTCCCCGCATGCCCCGCGAGGTCAGCGAGCGCGCTCACGCGCTGCTCGCGGGCGAGTGGGAGGCGCCCCCGCTGCGGGATGCCACGACGGTCGTACTCCTCCGCGAGTCCGGCGCTCTCGAGACCTTCCTCATGCGCCGGGTGTCGACGATGTCCTTCGCCGCGGGCATGCACGTCTTCCCGGGCGGTCGCGTGGACGAGGCGGACGCCTCGCCGGCGGTGCGGATCCTCGGCTCGATCGATGCGGGGCGCATGACGGCGTCGACGGAGGTCGCGCGTGCGCTCATCGTCTGCGCGGTGCGCGAGCTCTTCGAGGAGACCGGCATCCTGCTGGCGGTGGACGCCGAGGGGCGCATCCCGCAGGAGGACGACGACTGGGAGGCCGACCGCGCGGCCGTCCATGCCTCGAGCGCTGCTCTTGCGGAGGTTCTTGCCCGCCGCGGGCTCGCCATCGATCCGGCGCTGCTCCCGCTGTGGACCCACTGGGTGACCCCGGAGGTCGAGTCCACGAGGTACGACGTGCGGTTCTTCGTCGCGGCCGTCCCGCAGGGCCAGCGCGTGCGCGACGTGAGCGGCGAGGCCGATCACGTCCGGTGGGTGAGCCCCGCGGAGGCGATGACGGAGTACGGCGAAGGGCGTCTCGCCATGCTGCCGCCGACGGCCGCCACCATCGCGGAGATGGCGGGCTATGCCGATGTCGCGAGTGTCATCGCCGAGGCACCGATGCGCGATGTCCGCCCGCTCATGCCCCACCCCCGGCTCGCGGACGACGGCAGCATCGCCTGGGACCTCATCGACCATCGCGATGGCGCGGTGTTGATCGCGATGGCCTCGGAGCCGGCGGGCTCGGAGGTGCACGGCGCGGGCGGCGCGCGATGAGCGGCCTGCCCCTGCTCGGCTCCGATGAGCCGTGGTCCGGAGGCGCCTTCAGCGCGTCCCTCATGTGCGTGCTCGCGCCCAATCCCTCGCCGATGACCCTCGACGGCACCAACACCTGGATCCTGCGGGATGGCCAGGCGCCTGCCGTCGTCATCGATCCCGGTCCGGACGACCCCGGTCACCTGTCGGCCGTCGTGGCGGCGGCCGATGGCGCGGTCGGCGCGATCCTGCTCACCCATGGCCACCCCGATCACGCGGAGGGCGCGCGCACCCTCCACGCGATGACGGGCGCCGAGGTGCGCGCCCTCGACCCCGCCCATGTCCTGGGCGGCGAGGGACTGTCGGCGGGCGACGTCGTGACGACGGGGACGCTGGAGGTGCGCGTGATCGGCACGCCCGGCCATACCGGGGACTGCGTGTCCTTCCACGTGGCGAGCGAGGGGGCGATCCTCACCGGCGACACCGTGCTCGGCCGCGGCACCACCGTCGTCGCCTGGCCCGACGGCCATCTCGGCGACTACCTCGCGTCACTGGAGTCGCTGCGGATCCGCGCGCAGGAGTCCGAGGCCGTCGCCTTGCTGCCGGGGCATGGCCCGGTGCTGCGCGATCCCGTCGCCGTCATCGAGGGCTACCTGCAGCATCGACGCGCGCGCCTCGAGCAGGTGCGGGCGGCATGGGAGTCGGGACTGCGCACCCCGGAGGAGATCGTCGACGCGGTGTATGACGACATCCCGGAGTCGGTGCGATGGGCTGCGCTGCTCTCGACCCGCGCCCAAGTCGCCTACCTGGAAGGCGAGTAGGCCCGCGCGGCAGGCCCGTGGGCCCGATTAGCGAGCTCGTCGAGCGAGGCGCTCCATATCGATGAGCAGCACCTCGCGCTGATCGACCTCGATCCACCCGCGCTGCGTAAAGTCGGCGAGCGCCTTGTTGACCGTCTCGCGCGAGGCGCCGACGAGTTGGGCGAGCTCCTCCTGGGTGAGGTCGTGGTGCACGAGCAGGCCGCCCGGGCTGGGCTGGCCGAACTTGTCGGCGAGGTCGAGCAGCTGCTTTGCCACGCGACCGGGCACGTCGGAGAACACGAGGTCGGCGAGCGCCTCGTTGGTGCGCCGCAGCCGCTGGGCGAGCGCCTGCAGCAGCGACTCGGCGACCTCGGGTCGGCCCGCGAGCCACGGCCGGAGGTTCTCGTGGCCCAGGCCGATGATGACGGCGTCGGTGACCGCGGTGGCGGTGGCCGTGCGCATGCCGGGATCGAAGAGCGACAGCTCGCCGAAGACCTCGCCCGGTCCAAGGATCGCCAGCAGCGACTCGCGACCGTCGGGCGATGTCTGTCCGAGCTTCACCTTGCCGTCGAGGACGACGTACATGCGATCGCCGGGCTCGCCCTCGGTGAAGATGGCCGCGCCGCGGGAGACCCGCTGCTCGGACATGGAGGCGCGCAATGCCGCAGCGGCCTCGGCATCGAGTGCGGAGAACAGCGGTGCCTGCATGAGGGCGTCGTCCACGAGTCGGCTCCTTCCTAGGCACAGTCTGTCGTATCCGGGGCATGTGCGCGTGACATGGGTGTAAGGGCTTGGTGAACTTCGTGATGGCCCCGAGCGACGTACCCTGGGCGAATGCCCGCCGACGCACGCCCGGACACCGCGCTCGTGCGGCGAGCCCGCAAGGTGGGCCGAGTCCTCGCCGAGGCCTATCCGGAGGCCCGATGCGAGTTGGACTTCGAGACTCCCCTGGAGTTGCTCATCGCCACGGTCCTCTCGGCGCAGTGCACCGACAAGCGGGTCAACCAGGTGACCCCCCAGCTCTTTGCGCGCTACCCGGATGCGGGGGCCTATGCGGCCGCGGACCGGGCTGACATCGAGGAGATCATCCAGCCGACCGGCTTCTTCCGGGCCAAGGCGGCGAGCATCCAGGGCATCGCCCAGGTCCTATGTGACCGCTTCGGCGGTGAGGTGCCGGACCGGCTCGAGGACCTGGTGACCCTGCCGGGCGTCGGTCGCAAGACGGCGAACGTCGTCCTCGGCAATGCCTTCGGCGTGCCCGGGATCACCGTCGACACGCATGTCGGCCGGCTCGCGCGCCGACTGGGCTGGACGGAGAACGCCGACCCCGACAAGGTCGAGGGGGAGCTCATGGCGCTCTTCCCGCGCGCCGAGTGGACCGACCTCTCGCACCGGCTGATCTTCCACGGGCGTCGCTGCTGTCATGCGCGTCGTCCGGCGTGCGGGGCATGTCCCGTGGCTGCGTGGTGCCCGTCGTTCGGCGAGGGACCGACGGATGAGGCGACCGCGGCGAAGCTCCTGCGATCCGAGGGTCGCGGATGACGGCGCGCGATCCCCTCGTGGGCTGGCCTGTCCCGGGTGCCGAGGTCCCCGACTGGCTGGAGCCCCTGGCGGACCGCGTCGTCGGCCTGCGCGGAGAGGAGCTCACGAAGTTCCATCCGCCGCCGGCGGACGGCCGCGCCTCGGCGGTGCTCATCCTGCTCGGCGAGGGCGACGACGGTCCCGACGTCCTCATCATCGAGCGCGCGCACGACATGCGCGCCCACGCGGGGCAGCCGGCGTTCCCCGGCGGAGCGCAGGACCCCGACGATGCCGATGCCATTGCGGCCGCGCTGCGCGAGGCCGTCGAGGAGACGGGCCTTGACCCTGACGGCGTCGTGGTCTTCGCGCTCCTGCCCGACCTGTGGGTGCCGGTCTCGAACTTCGTCGTCACCCCGGTGCTCGCGTGGTGGCGCTCGCCGTCGGGGGTGCGCGCCGTCGATCGCGCGGAGGTGGCGAGCGTCCATCGCGTCCCCATCGCCGAACTGTCCGATCCCGTGCACCGCACGCGCGTGCGCCATCCGTCCGGCTACATCGGCTACGGCTTCGCGGTGCGCGACCTGCTCATCTGGGGCTTCACCGCGGGCCTGCTCAATGGGCTGCTCGACCTCGCGGGCTGGGCGCGTCCCTGGGACGAGAGCAAGCTCGTCGACCTGCAGCCCGATGCGCGCGAGGAGCCGGTGTGAACCTCCTCGATGCCCTTCTCCTCGTGGCCCTCGTCGTCTTCGCGTGGACCGGCTGGAGGCAGGGCTTCGTGGCGGGGCTGCTGTCCTTCGCCGGCTTCCTCATCGGCGGGCTCGGCGCGGCACTGCTGCTGCCGCGGCTTGTGAGCGCCCTCTCGCTCCCGGATTTCGCAGGGGCGGTCGTGCTCGCTGTCGGCATCCTCACCAGCGCGGTCGTCGGCCAGGCGGTGGCGTCGGTTCTGGGACGCCGCCTGCGCTCGGGGCTGTCCTGGAAGGGGGTGCGCCTCCTCGACAGCGCGGCGGGAGCCGCTCTCAACGTGGCCGCCCTCGTCATCGTGCTGTGGATCGTCGCGATGGCCGTCGGCCTGCTGCCCGACATGCCGGTTGCGCAGCAGGTGCGCTCCTCCCTCGTCCTCACCACCATCGATCGCGCCGCACCCGATGCGGCACGCAATGCGCTCACCGGGCTGCGGGGAGCCGTCGATGCCTCCGGCCTGCCGCGCGTCTTCGCCGGTCTCAGCCAGTACGCCGGCCCCGAGGTTCCGCCGCCCGACGACGAGCTACTGCGCAACCCCGCGGTGCGCGCCTCGTGGCCATCGCTCGCGAAGGTGCACGGGGTGGCGTGCGAGACGTCCGTCACGGGCTCGGGATTCGTCTACGCACCGGACCGCGTGCTCACCAATGCCCACGTGGTGGCCGGCGTCAACGACCCCTGGGTGAGCGTCCCGGGCGACTCCGCGGCGTACGAGGGCAAGGTCGTCGCCATCGACACGCGCATTGACCTCGCGGTCCTCTACGTGCCGGGCCTGCCAGCGCCGCCGCTGGCCTTCGCCACGCGCGTGCCCGACACCGGGGGCTCGGCGGTGGTGGTGGGCTTCCCCGGCGGCGGCGACCTGGTGGCGGTCCCGGCGCGCATCCGCGCGCGCATCGACGCGCGCGGTGAGGACGTCTACGGGCGGTCGGGCGTCGTGCGCGAGGTGTACTCCTTCCGCGGGACCGTCGTCCCGGGCAATTCCGGCGGGCCGCTGCTGTCGCCGCGAGGTCGCGTCTACGGCGTGGTCTTCGCCGCGGGCCTGGGCGAGCCCGACACCGGCTACGCCATCACGGCGCAGCAGGCCTCCGCGGTGGCGGATGAGGGACGGTCGGCGACGGAGCCGGTCGACACGGGCGCCTGTCGCCGCTAGGCGAGCGGCAGGCCGAGTGCCGCGATGAGATCGTCGGGGCGCGGGCCGGCGTACTCCTGCAGGCCATCGATCGCGCGCGCCTGCAGTCGTCGTGCGCCCTCGGCATTGCCGCGTGCTGCATGCGTCACTCCGGCGGCGGCCTGGGCGAGTGCGCGCCACAGTGCGCGCTCCTCGTCGGGGCAGCAGCGCCAGCGCTGCTCGAGCACCTCGTGGGCGTGGAAGGGGAGTCCGCGCTGCAGGTAGTCGAGTGCCTCCGCGGTCGCCTCCTCGGCCGAGATGTCGTCGCGGGGCGGGACGCCCGGGAATCCAGCGGCCTCCCAGGGCAGCGGCCGCCCCAACTCGTCGCGAGGCCGCTCGGCGCTCATCGGTCGCGCAGGCCGAGCAGCCACTTCTGCAGGAGCGCGTCGAAGCGCTCCGGGGCCTCCTCCTGGGGGAAGTGCCCGACGCCGTCGACCACGCAGAACTCATAGGGCCCACTCACCCACTCGCCTGAGCCCTCGGCGCTGCGCAGCAGGATCGACGAGTCGTTCTCGCCGTGCAGGTGGAGCACGGGGACGTCGATGGGGGTCTCCATCCGTCGCTGGTAGCGCACGCCGTCGGTGCGGATCATCGAGCGCACGGCCCAGCGGTGGTACTCCACGGCACAGTGCGCGGTCGGCCACAGCGAGAAGGCCGATCGATAGGTGAGAGCGGTCTGCTCATCGGGCCAGCCGGGGGTCCCCGACCAGTCGGTGAGGATCTGCCCGACCCGCGCGCAGTCGTCCTCCTGCAGCGAGCGCTCGGGGAGGAAGGGCCACTGGAAGCCGATGGCGTAGAGCGCGCGTCCGCGCTGGATGCCGTCGCGCAGGATCGCCCGGCGCAGGCGTCGCGGATGCGGCATCGACACCGGCACGATGCCGTCGACGACCTCGGGATCCAGGACCGCCATGCTCCACGCGATGAGGCCGCCCCAGCCCTGCCCCACGACGTACGCCGAGGGCTCGCCAAGCGAGCGGATCACGCCGGCGACGTCCCCGGAGAGGGTCGTCGGGTCATACCCGTGGGGTGTGTGGTCGGAGCCGCCGTACCCACGCAGGTCCATCGCCACCGCGCGGTAGCCGGCATCGGCAAGGGACTGCAGCTGGTGCCGCCATGACCACCAGAAGGTGGGGAATCCGTGCAGCAGCATGACGAGCGGCCCGCTGCCCGCCTCGACAACGTGGAAGCGCGCGCCGTTAGCGGACACCTCGCGATGCGTCCACGGGCCGGGCGCGCGGACGACGGTCTCAGGATCGAGCAGCACGCTCAGGCGCCGGAGCCCTCGACGGCGGCCGTCGAGGGGGAGGCCACCGCGGGCGACACATCGGTGAGCGCGGGGGCGCCATGCTTGGCGCCGCCGGACAGGGCGGCCGTGGTCTGCTCGATCTGCGCGATCGTGCGCTCCGGACCCTTGATCTTCTGGGACGCGCTACGACCGAGCAGGCCGAGGATGGCGGCGACGAGGAAGAGGAAGAGCGTGACGATCCCGAAGCCGGCCCACACCGGCAGGCCGAGCGCGACCAGCACGTAGGCGATGGTGACGAGCAGGAAGAGCCCGCCGACGCCGGCCATGGTGAGCGCGCCGACGAGGAAGATGCTCGTCTTGGCGGCCTCGCGCCCGGTCTGCTGGAGCTCGAGCTTCGCGAGTTGCACCTGGGCCTTGATGAGGCGCTGCAGGTCCGCCACGGCCGTGGCCACCAGGGCCTTCAGGGAGGTGTCGCCCCCCGGGGTGAGATCGGACATGCCAGGCCTCCTCGGCGGTCCCGTCTGCGGACCGTGGGTCGAGGCTAGTCGGTCGGCTCGGGGCGGGTGCCGGGATCCCCAGGCAGGGGCCGGTTCGTGCGGGCAAGGT
>JBPCSL010000018.1:0-25058 GCA_051007175.1 Candidatus Nanopelagicales bacterium | reverse complement strand
ACGGGGATGTCTCGTGCGGCTCCGAAGGCGAGCGCCGTCGCGATTCCGACGCGCAGCCCGGTGAAGGGGCCAGGACCGACACCGCAGGCGACGAGCGCGATGTCCGCGGGGGCGACTCCGGCCTCCCTCAGGGCCTGCCGGATGAGCGGTGCGATGACCTCGGCATGGCGGCGTCCCTCGACGACATGGCACTCGACGCGCACCGTGTCGTCGACCACCGCTACCGATGTGGCCTCGGTCGCCGTGTCGATGGCGAGGACGAGCATGCCGATCACCCTAGGCGGTACGCCGATCAGATCACTCGGGCGTCGCCCGGATCGCCGAGGATGCCCCACTGCTGCACGCGCGGGGGAGCCTCGGGCGTGAGGAGCACCTCGAGCCATGCCTCACCGCGCTCGCCCACGATGCGCCACAGCGCATGGGCCGGCGATGTCGATCGGAGTGAGAGCGCATCTCGCGCGAAGGGTCCGACCTCCTGGAGCAGGCGATCGCATCGGGACCGCCGGGCGTCGCGGGTGACTTGGCGGTCCAGGGTCGGCGCGGCCATGCGCTCGTAGTCGGCATCGTCCCAATGGCGGACCAGGTCCTCGGCCCACTCCATGGCCCGAGCGGTGGCGGGCCACATGACGCGGTGAGCCTCACGGGTGCGCACGCTCTCGATGTCGGGTCCGACAATGGCCTGGAGCGTGCGCCGCGCCGGATGCTGCAGGACGGGATAGCCCTGATTGGCCATGGCGACCACCCCCCACCCGGACGCGGGATGCCAGCGCAATTCCGCGCCGAATCCCGGGGAACCCCCCTGATGGAAGACCACCCGGCCTATATCGGAATACGTGCTCGAGAAGAGCCCCATGCCGTAGGCATGGGCGACGGCAATGTCCTCGTCGGCCACCTTGCGTCGATCGAGGCGCACGACGGTGCGCGGGGAGGACATCTCACGGGCCACGTGCGGCGCAATGCCGAGGCCCGCCTCCCCCGAGGCTGCCGACTGCAGGCAGCCGAGCCACCGGGCGAGATCGCGCGTCGAACTCCACAGCCCCCCCGACGGTGCGAAGGCGCCGACCGGGATCTCCTCCTCCTGGGCACGGCGCTCATCCCCCACGCTGCGATGCCCGAGGACCCGTCTCGCGCTGTCGGGGACGGCGAAGCCCGAATCCCCCATCCCCACCGGGCCGAGGATCTCCTGCGCCACCACGTCGCGATAGTCCTGGCCCGTGACCGAGGAGATGACGCGGCCCAGCAGGGCATACCCCACATTCGAGTACTCGTAGTCGCTGCCGGGAGTGCGGCACAGCGAGGCGCCGTTCGCGAGCAGGTCATCGAGGCCGACCTCCGAGAGATCGTCGAGCTCGTCGATCCACGGGTCATCCGTCGGGAATCCGGCCGTCATGGTGAGGAGGTGGCGGATGCGGATCGGCTCTGCGCCCCACGCGAACGCCGTAGCCCACGGAAGGTAGCGCCCCAGCGGCGCATCCAGCTCCAGAAGGCCCCTGTCGCGCAGGACGAGTGTCGTCGCAGCGGTCACGCTCTTGGTGAGCGACGATGCGCGGAATCTCGTCGACTCGTCGACCGTGGGCTGCCCCGGCTCGATGCTTGCGCCAAACGACAGCGGCTGGCCCGCCCGCACCAGGCCGAAGACGACACAGGGCAGGCCCTGCTCCACGCGGGCCCGGTCCATCTGCTCGGCGAGGACGGCCGAGGCATCCTCCGGCGTCATGGGGCGGCCACGGGGGGAGGCCACGGATCCGGCGGCCCAGTCCTGGCTCCGTCTCCCCAGTGCTCCCAGGCCAGGCCGGTGACCTCCCGGAGCAGCACCATCCCGGCATTGTCGAGACCCCAGGACTGATCGGCCAGGTCGTCGGTCATCGTGCAGCATGCATAGGTGCCCCCCTCCGCGGCGACGAGCAGGACCTCACTGCGCGAGCGGTCCACGGCACCGGTCTTGAGGATGACGTGCACATCCGTCGGGAGCGCGGCGATGGAATCCTGGATGAACAGGGTGGCCGAGAGGATGCGATCAGCGTGGGCGTCCGCCGCGGGAGACACCGCACGGCGTTCGCGGATGGACACGAGCAGGTCGCATGCCTCGCGAGGGGTGATCTGGCCCCAGCCCCATCGCTCGAACTCGGCCTCGCGGCCCGGCGTGCGGGAGTTGATGCGGGTCACGGCGTACCCGCGATCCGCGAGCCACGCATTGACCCGCTCGCCGCCTCCGGCGATCTCCTGGCACCACAGGCCCGCAGCGACATCCGAGACGCTCACCATGAGGTGGACGAGCTCGGCGAGCTCGATCTGCGATCCGACACGCAGGCGATCCACCACCTGATCGAGCCCGTAACTCCGGTCGGGCGTCACCGTGTAGGTGGATTCCCAGTCGAGCTCGCCATCGACGACACGCTGCAGGAGCGTGAGCAGGATCGGCACCTTGACCATGCACGCAGCGGGGAAGATCGCATCGGACTCGACGCACACCTCCTCGCCCGTGCCGAGATGACGGAGGTAGACACCCGCTCGCCCATTCAGGCCATCGACCGACGCGCGGACGCGAGGAGCCAGTGCGGCGGTCGGCATGCGGACACTGTACAAACGGTGCATGACCGACCGCTGGGGCAGCACGGAGAACATCCGGCCCATGACTCGCGAAGAGGCTCGCACGCTGCAGCAATGGGTCGTTGGCGAATGGTGGGACGAGGGCCTCGAGGACGCCGACGTCCTCTACGACATCGACCCCGACGGATTCTGGGCCGTCCTCGACGAAGGCGGCCAGGTGGTAGGCGGCCTTTCGACCATCGCGCCCGACGAGCACTTCGGCTCCGTGAGCCACCTGTACCTCTCCGCGGACGCCCGTGGCCGCGGCATCTGGCGGCGCGCCCTCGAGGACCTCTTCGCGCTGCTCGGCCATCGTCTGCGCGACGGCATGACGGTGACCATCTTCATGATGCCCGAGGCCGTCGAGACCACGCGGAAGTTCGGCTTCGAGCCGGTCCACGACGAGATCCGGATGGTCCGTGCGCCCGGTGACGTCCCACCCGCCCCGCAGGACGCCGGCGTCATGGACGCACGCGATCTCCTCGAGTCCGAAGTCGTCGCCTTCGATGCCGCCAGGACCGGCCGGTCGCGCCCAGTGCTCTGGCAGCGCTGGCTGCGGATGGCCGACTCCGCCACGTGCGCGGTCGTCGATGACGGCCGGATCGTCGGGCTCGGGACGATGCGCCCGTCGGCACGGGGTCACCGCATCGGCCCGCTGTTCGCGACGGAGCCCGATGTCGCCGAGCGCCTGCTGAGGCGGCTTCTTCCCGCGGCGGAGGGCACCCGCATCGCGGTCGATGTCCCCGCTTCCAATCCCGCGGCGGTGGCCCTGCTGTCGGCCCTGGGCTTCGTCGAGGAGTTCCGCACGGTGCGCATGGCGTGGGGGAAGTTGCCTGCCATGCCCTGGCAGGAGTGCTACGCGACGGTCATGCTCCATCTCGACTGAGCGCGTCGGATAGGTCGACGCCGGCCCAGCGGGGCCCGAAAGCCTCCACCTGGACACGCCTCGCCGCACCGTCCTCAGCAAGCGTGACCTCGAGCCGGCTGTCCGCGAGGTGCTCGACGCGACCGGCACCCCACTCCACGACGACAACGGCGTCCCCATCGTCCAGGTCGAGATCATCGATCTCCAGGGACGAGCCCACGCGGTAGGCATCGACATGGAGGAGGGCGGGGCCTGAATTCAGCGATGGATGCCGGCGCGCGATGACGAAGGTGGGGCTCGTCACCGGCCCGCGCACGCCCAGCCCTTCGCCGAGCCCGCGCGTGAGGGTCGTCTTGCCCGCCCCCAGGTCGCCGACAAGCACCACGAGGTCTCCGGATCGCAGGAGCGCGGCCAGCCGTCGGCCGAAATCGACGGTCGCGGCCTCATCCGGCAGGGGGAGGGCGACGCTCACGAGGTCGCCACGCGGTTCACGAGATCGACGATGTGGCGCGTCACCTCGTGCTCCGCCTCCAGGGTCAGCATGTGCCCCACTCCCGGAAGGATCACCAGCTCCGCGGACGGCACGCGCCGCACGATCTCGAGGCTGTGGCCCACCGGAGTCAGCAGGTCCGCGTCTCCGACCATCACGAGAAGGTCTGTGCGCTCGAGCACGTGGAGCGCATGGTGCTTCTCATGCTCCTCGAGGGCGGGGAGCAGGTCGGCCAGCACCTCGACCGGCGTCCCCGTCACGAGGTCGGCCACGAGTCGCGTGCCATCGGGAGGCACCGTCGAACCAAAGGCATAGGCGCGCGTGATGAGCAGGCCAAGATCGCTCGAGGAGCGCAGGGCCCGCTCGATGAGGCCGGCCACCGGGCCACCGCCCTCCACGGTCGAGCCGATCGAGGGCGCCACGGCATGCGCGAGCCGCGCGATCGGCCGCGGAAGTCCGAGGTCGACATCGGAGATGCCGCCCGCCGACGTGGCGAGCAGCGCGACACCGCGCACCCGCTCGCCGAAGAGGTCAGGCCGCTGGTCGGCCAGCGCCATGATCGTCATGCCACCCATCGAATGGCCGACGAGGACGATGCGACCCGTGGGCGCCACCGCATCGATGACACAGCCGAGGTCGCGTCCCAGTCGGTCGATGTCGGTGCCCCCCGGTCCCCGAGCCGACCGACCATGTCCGCGCTGGTCCCAGAGCACCGTCCGCGCGATGCGGCTCACCGGATCACGCTGACCGGGCCAGGAGTCCAGCGAGAGGGCATAGCCGTGCGTGAAGATGACCGTGGGCACGTCGCCACCAGGCCCGTCCTCGACCACGACATGGAGCTCGGTGCCGTCGTCCGCGACGACGGTCATCGACGTCCCGCGCTCGGCCTCGATGCCGACGAACTCCGCGGGCTCCCGCAGCCGCCGGGTCACCAGACGCTCGGCGACAGCCCCCGCCGCCACACCCGCCGCCAGCAGCCCGAAAGCCGCCAGGCCGCGCATCGTCGTGCTCATCCCGGCCATCGGCGCGGACGCTCCCTATCCCACGTGGCGACGGGGTACGCGTGCGCCCAATCGCGTGACGATCTCGTACCCGATGGTGCCATCCCAGGCCGCCCAGTCATCCGCCGTGGGCTCACCGGAGTCGCCGGGACCGAAGAGCAGCACCTCGTCGCCTGCCTGCACGTCGGCCTCGCCGACATCGAGGATGCACTGGTCCATGGCCATCCGCCCGACGATGGGGAACCGTCCGTCGCCGATCTGCACCGAGGCTCCCGTGATCGTGCGCGGGAGACCGTCGGCGTAGCCCAGGGGCAGCAGCGCCAGCGTCGTGTCGCGGGGTGCTCTCCAGGTGAGCCCGTACGACGCCCCGTGGCCCTGCGGCACCCGCTTGACCGCGGACAGGCGCGCCCGCAACGTCATGGCGGGACGCAGGTCGAGGCCCAGAGGCCAGGGCGGGCCGACGAGCGGACCCGGCGTGAGGCCGTAGGTCGCGATCCCGAGCCGCACGAGGTCGTAGTGAGCGTCCGGGCGCGTGAGGGCGGAGCCGCTCGAGGAGAGGTGACGCACCTCCGGCCGCACGCCGAGGGAGTCGGCGGTCGCGAGCGCGGCCTCGAATGCGACGATCTGCGCGTCGTTGGCGGGATCGTTCGGCACGTCCGCGCATGCCAGATGCGACCAGACCGAGACCACGTCGATCGCATCATCGAAGGACAGCGCATGGCGCACGAGCGACGGCCAATCCGCGGGCATGCACCCTCCGCGGCCTAGTCCCGTGTCGATCTTGAGATGGACGCGCGCGCGCACTCCTCGTGCCCGCGCCGCCGCGGCGATCGCATCCAGCGCCCACGGTGCGCCAGCGCTGAGGTCGACATCGCGCTCGACGCAGGAGGCAATCCCCGGATCACCAGGGACCAGGATCCAGGCGAGGATCCGCCCCGTGTCGCCGGCATCGCGCAACTCGAGAGCCTCTTCCGGCAGCGCGACGCCCAGCCACTCGGCGCCGGCATCGCGCGCGGCGCTCGCGACCGGGACCGCGCCGTGCCCGTAGGCGTCGGCCTTCACCACGGCCATGGTCGCCACCGACCCCGGGAGCGCCGCGGACACCGAGGCGATATTCGATCGGACGGCGGCGAGATCGACGACGGCCTCGCCACGCTCGTAGCTGCCCGCGCTCACGGCAGGCGCCCTCGGCGAGCATCCCCGATCGCCTGCGGTAGCGCGCCGATGATGTCCGGGGCGGTCACCGGCCGGCCTCCCTCGCCCGCGAGGGTCCCGGCGATCCCGTGCAGGGCAACGCCGGCCGCGGCGATGCGCGCGACCGCATCGTCATCGAGCGCATCGCGTGCCGCCGCAGACGCCAGCATGGACGCGAGGAGACCGGTGAGCACGTCGCCGCTTCCCGCGGTGCCAAGCTCCGGACCACCGCGCGTGTCGATGTACGCCGTGCCGCTGGGCGAGGCCACCACCGTGCCAGGACCCTTGAGCAGCACCACGGCGTGCAGGTCGCGGGCCGCGCGCAGAGCGGCCCCGAGGCGATCCTCGGAACTGCCCGATCCGCAGTCGTACCCCAGGGCGGCGAACTCGCCTTCGTGGGGAGTGAGAAGTGTCGGCAGGCCGGCGGCGCGACGCCGCTCCAGGGCCGCGTGGCACTCCGGCTGGGTGACCATGCGCAGGCCGTCGGCGTCCACGAGGACGGGAGTGTCCGCGGAGAGGACCGCCAGCAGAGTGCCTCGATCGGCGATCTCCTGGCCGAGGCCGGGCCCCACGCCCCATGCGGTGACGCGGGGGACGCTCCTCGGGGAGTCCGACGAGGTCACGACGTCCCAGAAGTGATCGATGACCAGGGCGGCCACGCCGTCACCCCGGTCGAGGATGTGCACCATGCCGGCACCGCCGAGTCGCGCGCTGCCCGTGGCCATGAGCGCGGCACCGCGGTACTTCGCCGAGCCGGCCGCGATCCCGACCACCCCCCGGGAGTACTTGTAGTCGTCCTCGCCCGGCTCCGGCACCCCGTCGGCGATGCCGTCGCCGTCGAGGACCTGAATCGAGGCGGGAGGGAGCACGTCCTCGAGGCCGATATCGACGACGACCACTGCTCCCGCGAGGGCTCGCCCCGGTGAGAGCAGGAGCCCCGGCTTGAGGCAGCCGAAGGTGACGGTGACATCGGCATCGACGGTCGCGTCAGGGTCTGCGACCGCGCCGGTGTCGGCATCGACGCCGGACGGGATGTCCACGGCGACCAGGAGGGCACCCCCTTCGACCGCGCTGCGCACGAGCTCGGCGGCGATCGGACGCAGCGATCCGGCTCCGCCGATCCCCACGATGCCATCGAGGACGAGGTCGGCATCGACGAGCAGCGAGGACGCCGCCAGGGTGTCGGCGCCTTCGACGATGCGGCCCCCCGCCGCGAGGAGTGCCACGCGGCCGCCCTCGTGGACGCGGTCCGACAGGGTGACCGCCGAGACCTTCGCGCCCCGGCGAGCGAGGAGTGCTCCGGCGTAGAGCGCGTCGCCTCCGTTGTTGCCGCTGCCGATGAGCAGGGCAATACGCGCCCGGCCGACACCGGGACCCACGTCGTCGAGGAGAGCGGCACACGTCGCCGCAAGCCCACTGGATGCGCGCTCCATGAGGGCGCCATCCGGCAGGCGCGCCATGAGGGCTTCCTCGGCCTGGCGCACCTGCGCCACGGAGTGCACGCGGGTCACGCCGACCTCACTCGACGGTGACGGACTTGGCGAGATTGCGCGGCTGGTCCACGTCATGTCCCTTGGCCGTGGCCATGGCGCACGCGAACACCTGCAACGGGACAGTGGAGACGAGGGGCTGCATGAGCGTGGGCACAGCCGGGACGCGTACGACGTAGTCGGCGTACGGCGTCACGCTCTCGTCGCCCTCCTCCGCGATGACGATGGTGCGCGCCCCGCGCGCGCGGACCTCCTGGATGTTGGACACGATCTTGTCGTGCAGCACGGCACGGCCACGCGGTGACGGCACGATGCAGATGACGGGCACGCCCTCCTCGATGAGGGCGATGGGCCCGTGCTTGAGCTCACCGGCGGCGAAGCCCTCGGCGTGCATGTAGGCGAGCTCCTTGAGTTTGAGGGCACCCTCGAGGGCGACCGGATAGCCCACGTGACGCCCGATGAAGAGGACCGAGGTCGCATCGGCAAGCTCGCGTGCGAGCTCCTGGACTCCCTCGCTGGTGTCGAGGACGAGATCGACCGCCTGCGGCATGTCGGCGAGGTCAGTGAGCACCGAGCGAATCTCGTCGCCGAACATGTTGCCGCGCACCTGCGCCAGGTAGAGGCCCACCAGGTAGGCGGCGATGATCTGGGTGAGGAACGCCTTGGTCGACGCCACCGCGATCTCGGGGCCGGCGTAGGTGTAGAGCGCGGCATCGCACTCGCGCGGGATCGTAGAGCCCACGGTGTTGCAGATGGCGAGGGCCTTGGATCCCTGCTCCCGCGCGTGCCGCAGGGCCATGAGCGTGTCCATGGTCTCGCCAGACTGCGAAATGGCGATGGTGAGCGTGCGCGGCCCCACGATGGGATCGCGGTAGCGGAACTCGCTCGCCAGCTCCACCTCCACCGGGATGCGGGTCCAATGCTCGATGGCGTACTTGGCGACGAGCCCTGCGTGGTACGCCGTGCCGCACGCGATCACGACGATCTTGTCGACCTCCCGCAGGTCGGCGTCGGTCAGGCGCATCTCGTCCAGATGGAGCCGCCCGTCCGTGCCCACCCGGCCGCGGAGCGCATCGGCCACGGCCTTGGGCTGCTCGGCGATCTCCTTGAGCATGAAGAGGTCGTAGCCGCCCTTCTCCGCCTGGGCCGCGTCCCAGGTGACCGAGAAGGGCTTGGCCTCGACGGGGTTGCCGTCGAAGTCCGTGATGAGGACCTCCTCGCGGGAGATCGTCACCACCTGGTCCTGGCCGAGCTCCAGCGCCTCGCGGGTGTGGGAGACGAAGGCGGCGACATCCGAGGCCAGGAAGTTCTCGCCCTGTCCGAGTCCGACCACGAGCGGGGAGTTGCGACGGGCCGCCACGACGACATCGTGGTCGTCGGCGACCACGGCGACGAGGGTGAAGGCTCCATCGAGCCGTCGGCACGTGCGGCGCATGGCCTCGGAGAGGTCCCCGCCGCAAGCGGGCAGCTCCGCCGCGAGCATGTGCGCCACGACCTCCGTGTCCGTCTCGGACGACAGGACGACGCCCTCGGCCGCGAGCTCCTCCCGGAGCTCGGCGAAGTTCTCGATGATGCCGTTGTGGATCACGGCCACCCGGCCGTCCTCGCTCACGTGCGGATGGGCATTGACGTCGGTGGGGCCGCCGTGGGTGGCCCACCGGGTGTGACCGATGCCGAGGGTCGCAGCCTCGAGCGGATCCTCGCCGAGCAGGCTTTCGAGATTGGCGAGCTTGCCGGCCTTCTTGCGCGTCTCGAGGCGGTCGCCCGCGACGATGGCCACTCCCGCGGAGTCGTAGCCGCGGTACTCGAGCCGCCGCAGGCCTTCGACGACGACCTCGAGCGCCTGCTTCTCGCCGACGTAGCCCACGATCCCGCACATGAGGAACAGACTACGTGGTGGCGGCCCGAATACCGGCCCCGCGCCAACGAGGGCGAGACAATGCCGTCGTGCTGCACCTGCGGGCCTACAGCCCGGCCTCCTCCACCGACGCCGTCCTCGCCGCGCTCGAGGATGACCCCGCGGTCAGCTCGATCGCGTGCGTGCGCGGAGCCGCCCTCGATCCCCCGGGAGACCTCGTCGAGGCATCCGTCGCACGCGAGGGCGCGGATCGTGTCATGAGTGCCCTCGATTCCCTCGGCCTCGCCGACGAGGGAAGCATCGAATTGACGCCTATCCAGGCGTGGATCTCCCGGCGCGGATTCCTCGCATCACAGGCCGAGCCCGGTATCGAAGCGGATGCCGTGGTGTGGCCCCAGGTCGTGGAGCGGAGCTACGAGGAGTCGGCGCTGAGCTGGGGCTACCTCGCCTTCATGACGATGGCCACCGTCATCGCCGCCATCGCCATCGTCATCGACTCGCAGGTCCTCATCATCGGCGCCATGGTGCTCGGGCCCGAGTTCGCGGCCGTGGCCGCACTGGGCGTTGCCCTTGTCCTGCGTCGACCTCGCCTCTTCGTCTCGAGCCTGCGGACCCTGATCCTCGGCTTCGCGATCGCCATCGCCATCACGACGGTCTTGGCACTGCTCGCACGCTGGGCCCAGTGGATCGACGTCAGGGAGATCACCGGACCTCGGCCCCTCACCGCCTTCATCTACCAGCCCGATCGGTGGTCCATCGTCATCGCCCTGGTGGCGGGCGTCGCGGGCGTGTTGGCTCTCACCACCAATCGCTCCACGGCGATGGCAGGGGTCTTCATCTCCGTGACGACCGTGCCGGCCGCCGGCAACATCGCCCTCGGCATCGCCTTCCTCGACGCCACCGAGATCATCGGCAGTGGCCTGCAGCTCGCCGTCAATATCGCGGGGATGGCCCTCAGCGGCTGGCTCACCCTGCTCGTCCTGCGTCGCATCGGCTGGCAGCCGAGGATCACCAGGTCAGTCGAGGGATAGCGACGCGCGCACGGCGGCGGCAATGGCCTCGGCAGCCACCGTGGCAGCCTCGGCGGTGGGTGCCTCGACCATCACGCGCACCAGCGGCTCCGTGCCGGACGGCCGCAGCAGGACGCGACCGGAGTCGCCGAGGTCGGCCTCCACGAGGGAGACAACGGTCTGCACCTCTGGGCTCTCGGCAACGCGTGCCTTGTCCACGCCCGAGACATTGATGAGCACCTGGGGCAGTCGGGTCATGACAGCGGCGAGCTCGCGCAGGGACATCCCCGTCTCGGCCATCCGCGACAGGAGGGCGAGGGCCGTAAGCACGCCGTCTCCCGTGGTCGCCAGGTCGAGCATGACCACGTGGCCGCTTTGCTCACCGCCAAGGGAGTAGCCCTCGGCGCGCATGGCCTCCAGGACGTAGCGGTCTCCCACCGCCGTCTCCACGACGGTGACGCCCTGCTTCGACATGGCGAGGCGGAATCCGAGATTGGACATCACCGTGGAGACCACCGTGTCGCGGGCAAGGAGGCCGGCCTCGCGCATCCCAAGGGCCAGGATGGCCAGGATCTGGTCACCATCGACGACATCGCCGGAGGCATCGACCGCGAGGCATCGGTCGGCATCGCCGTCATGGGCGATGCCCACGTCGGCACCGTGCTCCACGACCGCCGCGATGAGATCCTCCATGTGCGTGCTGCCGCAACCCTCATTGATGTTGACGCCGTCGGGCGAGGCGTGGATGGCCACGACCTCGGCACCGGCACGACGCAGCGCCTCCGGGGCGACGGTCGAGGCCGCACCGTTGGCGCAGTCCACGACAACCTTCAGGCCGGTGAGAGGCGTGCGCACCGCGCGCAGGACGTGCTCGACGTACTCGGGCACTGCCTCGGGGAGGCTGCGGACTCGCCCGACGCCCGCGCCGAGGGGACGATCCCACGGCTCGTGCAGGCGGGCCTCGATCTGGTCCTCCAGCGCGTCCGGCAGCTTGAATCCGTTGCCGTCGAAGAACTTGATGCCGTTGTCGGGCATGGCATTGTGCGAGGCGGAGAGCATGACGCCGAGGCTCGCGCCGTGCACCGTCGTCAGGTAGGCCACCGCCGGAGTGGGCAGCACCCCGGCGAGGAGTACGTCGATGCCCGCGCTGGCGAGACCGGCAACGACGGCTGCCTCGAGGAACTCTCCGCTCGCGCGCGGATCGCGGCCGACGACCGCGAGGGGACGATCCGGACTCAGCGCTCCTGCGTCACCGAGCACATGGGCAGCGGCCGCCGACAGGGACAGGGCCAACTCGGCGGTGAGGTCGCGATTGGCGAGCCCCCGCACGCCATCGGTGCCGAAGAGGCGTCCCAAGCGACTAGCGCTTGCTGTACTGGGGCGCCTTGCGGGCCTTCTTGAGGCCGTACTTCTTGCGCTCCTTGGCCCGGGCATCGCGCGTGAGGAACCCGGCCTTCTTCAACGACGGGCGATTGCCTTCGAGGTCGATCTCGTTGAGCGCTCGCGAGATGCCCAGGCGCAGCGCACCGGCCTGACCGGAGACGCCACCACCGTGAATGCGGGCGATGACGTCGTAGCGGCCCTCCTGGCCGAGGGTGACGAAGGGCTCGTTGACGAGCTGCTGGTGGACTTTGTTGGGGAAGTAGACGTCGAGGTCGCGTCCGTTGACGCTCCAGCGACCCGTGCCGGGGACGAGACGGACGCGAGCGACGGCCTCCTTGCGGCGGCCGGTCGCCCCGCCGGGGGCGGTCACCACCGGACGGTCCTTGGCGGCAGGGGCGGTCGTGGGAGTCTCGGAGGTGTACTCCGAGGGGATCGCCTCGTCCTCGAGGAACTCGGTCTCGACAGTGGTCACGGTCTTTCCTTTCGGGCGTAGCATCCGCTCGCCAGATGAGCGGTCGCTACTGCGCGACCTGCGTAATCGAGTAGGGCTGGGGCTTCTGCGCGGCGTGCGGGTGATCCGGGCCGGCGTACACCTTGAGCTTGGCGAGCTGCTGCCGGCCGAGCTTGTTGTGGGGGAGCATGCCGCGGACAGCCTTCTCGACGGCGCGACGGGGGTTGGTCTCCAGCAGGGTGGAGTAGGAGGTCTCGCGCAGGCCGCCGGGGTATCCCGAGTGGCGGTACTCGATCTTCTGCTCGCGCTTATTGCCCGTGAGGACGACCTTGTCGGCATTGATGATGACGACGAAGTCGCCGGTGTCGACATGGGGGGCGAAGACCGGCTTGTGCTTGCCCCGGAGCAGGGCAGCAGCCTGGGTGGCCAGGCGGCCCAGGACGACGTCGGTGGCGTCGATGACGAGCCACTCGCGGGTGACCTCGCCCGGCTTGGGGGTGTACGTGCGCACGTGGACCTTCACTCGCTCAGGGGGGCGCCCGAGGGCTCCCCGGTTGGGCCCGGGGGCGGGCGCAACGACCGCTTAGGCTACCGGGGCGTCCCTGAGGGGGTCAAAACGACCCCTTCGAGCGGTCGATCAGGCATCCCAGGCGGGCTCGGCGGCCTCGCCGACCGACCCGTCGGCCCCCACGATGAGGTAGCGATCGAACCCTCGGGCGAACCACCGGTCGTGCGTCACCGCGACCACGGTGCCCTCGAAGGCGTCCAGCGCCCCCTCCAGGGCCTCCGCGCTCTCGAGGTCCAGGTTGTCGGTCGGCTCGTCGAGCAGCAGGAGCGTGGCCCCGGACAGCTCCAGCAGCAGGATCTGGAACCTCGCCTGCTGGCCGCCCGAGAGGGACTCGAACCTCTGCTCGGACGCCGCGGCCAGGCCGTAGCGATCCAGGGCCCGCGCGGCCTGCTCGCGCCCCATGCCGGCTCGGTGACCATCGCCGCGATGGAGGACGTCGAGCAGGGTGCGCCCCTCCAGGTCGGGTCGGACGTGCGTCTGCGCGAACCACCCGGGCCGCACCCGCGACCCCAGCCGGGCGCTCCCGGCATGGGCGACCGGCGCCACGGGCAGGTCGTTCACCGGCCGGTGCTCGACATCGGGGTCACTGCCTCCTGCGGCTAGCAAGCGCAGCAGGTGGGACTTCCCGGCTCCATTGCGGCCGAGCACCGCGAGCCGCTCACCGAACCAGACCTCGAGATCGAAGGGCTGGGTGAGATTCGTCAGGGCGAGATCGGTGCACACGACCGCGCGCTTGGCCGTGCGGCCGCCCTCAAGTCGCATGCGCATGCTCTGTCGGATCGGCACCGCCTGCGGAGGCCCGGCCTCCTCGAACATCCGTAGCCGGGTCTGCGCCGCCTGGTAGCGCGAGGCCAGGCCGTCGTTGTAGGCCGCCTTCGTCTTGTACATCTGCACGAGGTCCTTGAGCTTCTGATGGTCCTCATCCCAGCGGCGGCGCAATTCCTCCAGCCGGCTCATCCGGTCCTCGCGCGCCTGAGAGTACGTCGCGAATCCGCCGCCGTGCACCCACACGGAGTTGCCGGCCGCTCCCAGCTCGACGGTGATGACACTGGAGGCACATGCCCGCAACAGCTCGCGGTCGTGGCTGATGAGGAGGATCGTCTTCGGGCTCGACGCGATGCGCTCCTCGAGCCACTGCTTGCCTGGCACATCCAGGTAGTTGTCGGGCTCGTCGAGGAGGAGGACCTCGTCAGGCCCGCGCAGCAGGGCTTCCAGCACCAGGCGCTTCTGCTCGCCCCCCGACAGCGTGCCCACCGGGCGCCACTTCACCTCCTCGTAGGGCAGCCCGAGGGCCGCCGTACAGCAGATATCCCACGCGACCTCGGCGTCGTAGCCGCCGGCGTCGGCGTAGTCGGCGAGGGCCTGGGCATAGCGCATCTGGAGGTCGGCATCCTCGCGCTCCATGAGCAGTTCTTCGGATGCGTCCACCTCCGCTGCTGCGTGCTGCAGAGACAACGGTGAGACGGAGAGCAGGAGATCACGGACAGTGCCGTCGGAGCCGTGGCCGATGAACTGTCGCATCACGCCGAGCCCACCCGTGGTGACGACACTGCCCTCATCGGGCTCGATATCGCCGGCGATCATGCGCAGGAGGGTTGTCTTGCCCGCGCCATTGGCCCCGACCAGCGCAGCCTTGGTCCCCTCGCCGATCCGGAAGCCCACGTCGTCGAGAAGGACCCGGCCATCGGGTAGTGAATACGTCACGTGCTGGACGTCGATATGTCCCATGAGAGGCCTACGAGTCCCTCGGAGTCCGGGTTGCCCGGGTGACCTCCTGGCGCGCTGCGAGGTCGCTGTCAGCCGGGTAGGAGACCCTCTCCAACACCAGGCCATGCGCCGGCATCACGGTCACGCGCGGATCCCGTGCCCTCGATGCCACGACCTGACCCGGCCACGCGATCGCCTGGCGACCGTCTCCCACGGGCATGAGGACGCCCACCAGCGCCCGCACCAGGGAGTGACAGAAGGCGTCAGCGCTCACCGTCATCTCGGCAAGACCCGAGAGTCCCCGGGCCCACTCCAGGGACTCCAGCGTCCGGATCGTCGATCCCCCTTCACGGGGCTTGCAGAGCGCGGCGAAGTCTTGCTCCCCCAGTAGGGGCTCGGCCGCGGCATTCATGGCGTCGAGATCCAGGGGACGTGGAGAGCGGACGACCTCGCGGCGCACGAGCGGGTCCCACGCTCGCGCCTCGTCGCACACGCGATATCGGTAGTGCCGGGACAGTGCCGAGAATCGGGCATCGAAGCCCTCCGGGGCCACGGACAGATCGGTGACCCACACGTCCCCGGGCAGCACCCCGCGCAGGCCCCGCGTCACCGCCGCGAGGTCAACCTCGCCGTCGATGTCGACATGGGCCACCTGCCCACGGGCGTGGACTCCCGCATCCGTGCGACCGGCGCACGTGACCGACGGGACATGGGGCAGGCGGAGCACCTGCGCCAGGGCGTCTTCGACGCAACCCTGCACGGTGCGCAGCCCTGGCTGGCGCGCCCAGCCGGCGAAGTCCGTGCCGTCATAAGCCAGGTCAAGCCGCAGTCGCGTCATGAACTCTCCGGGAATGAACGATGCGGAGACGTCCTGGAGCCAGGACACCTCCGCATCGCGGTGAAACGGGGGATCAGGCCTTGTCGTCCTTCTCGGCGACCTCGGCAGTCTCGTCAGCGGCGGCCTCCGGCGCCTCGTCGGCAACCTCAGCGGTGGCCTCGGCGGTCTCGTCCGCCACCGGCTCCGCGACGTCGTCGGTCGAAGCCTCGGCAGCAGCCTCCGCGGGGGCCTCGGCAGACTTGGCTGCGGGAACGGCCTTGGCTGCCTTCTCCTTTGCCGCGCGCTTGGTGGCTCCCGTGGCCTCCGCCACGACCTGCTCCGACAGGGGCTCAACGAGCTCGATGATCGCCATCGGCGCGTTGTCTCCCTTGCGAGGACCGACCTTCACGATGCGCGTGTAGCCGCCGTGACGGTTCTCGTAGCGGGGGCCGATCTCGGCGAAGAGCTCGTGAACGACGCCCTTGTCGCGCACCACCATGAGCACGCGGCGGCGGGCGGCGAGGTCACCGCGCTTGGCGAAGGTGATGAGGCGCTCGGCCAGGGGGCGCAGGCGCTTGGCCTTCGCCTCCGTCGTCGTGATGCGCCCGTGCTCAAAGAGCGCGGTGGCGAGGTTGGCGAGCATGAGCCGCTCGTGAGCCGGGCCGCCACCCAGGCGGGCACCTTTTGTTGGCGTGGGCATGTCGAAACTCCTTGTTGCGGGTGGCTGGTCGGTTAGAGCCGCTCGTCCTCGGCGTAGCCGAGGTCGTCCTCGTCCTCGTCGCTGAAGTAGACAGCCGCTCCGGGGTCGAATCCGGGCGGGCTGTCCTTCAGGGCAAGGCCAAGGGTCACGAGCTTGACCTTGACCTCGTCGATCGACTTGGCGCCGAAGTTGCGGATGTCGAGGAGATCGGCCTCGCTGCGCCCAATGAGCTCACCCACCGTGTGGATGCCCTCGCGCTTGAGGCAGTTGTAGGAACGGACAGTGAGGTCCAGCTGCTCAATGGGGGTCGAGAGCTGCTCCGCAACGAAGGCGTCCGCCGGCGAAGGACCGATGTCGATGCCCTCGGCGTCGACATTGAGCTCACGGGCAAGGCCGAAGAGCTCCACCAGAGTCTTACCCGCCGAGGCCACCGCGTCGCGCGGGAGCATGGACGACTTCGTCTCGACGTCGAGGATGAGCTTGTCGAAGTCGGTGCGCTGCTCGACACGAGTGGCCTCGACCTTATAGGTCACCTTGAGGACAGGCGAGTAGATGGAGTCGACCGGGATGCGCCCGATCTCCTGGCCGGGCTGCTTGTTGAGTGTGGCCGAGACGTAGCCGCGGCCTCGCTCGACCACGAGCTCCATCTCCAGCTTGCCCTTGCCGTTGAGCGTCGCGATGTGGAGGTCGGGATTGTGCACCTCGACCCCTGCCGGCGGCGCGATATCGGCCGCGACCACGACGCCGGGGCCCTGCTTGCGCAGGTACATCACCACCGGCTCGTCGAGATCAGAGGACACCACGAGCTGCTTGATGTTGAGGATCAGCTCGGTGACGTCCTCCTTCACCCCCGGGATGGTGGTGAACTCGTGCAGGACGCCGTCGATGCGGATGCTGGTAACGGCGGCACCCGGGATGGACGAGAGCAGCGTGCGGCGGAGGGAGTTGCCGAGCGTGTAGCCGAAGCCAGGCTCGAGGGGCTCGAGGATGAACCGCGAGCGGAACTCGCTGATGGGCTCCTCGGTGAGGATGGGGCGCTGCGTGATGAGCACGTACGTTTCCTTTCGGCGACGACCGCAATATGACGTCTGGTGAAGGGGCTTACTTGGAGTAGAGCTCGACGATCAACTGCTCCTGGACCTGCGTGTCGATGACCTGCCGGGACGGGAGCGAGTGGACCAGGATGCGCATCTTCGACGGGATGACCTCGAGCCATGCAGGCACGGGGCGCTCGCCGATCTCGGCGTGGGCCACGACGAACGGCGTCATCTCGCGGGAGCTGGGGCGCACCTCGATGATGTCGTTGGGCTGAACGCGGTAGGACGGGATGTCCACCTTGTGCCCATTGACGGTGAAGTGGCCGTGGCTCACCAGCTGACGCGCCATGTCACGGGACTTGGCGAAGCCGGCCCGGTAGACGACGTTGTCGAGCCGCGACTCCAGGATGCGCATGAGGTTGTCGCCGGTCTTGCCGGAGCGACGGTGCGCCTCCTCGTAGTAACCGCGGAACTGCTTCTCGAGGACGCCGTAGATGCGGGTCGCCTTCTGCTTCTCGCGCAACTGCAGCAGGTACTCGCTGTCCTTCGAACGGCCACGGCCATGCTGGCCGGGGGGGTAGGGCCGCTTCTCGAACGGGCACTTGGGGGACTCGCACTTGGAGCCCTTGAGGAAGAGCTTGGTCTTCTCTCGGCGGCAGCGCTTGCAGTCCGCGTCGGTATAACGAGCCATTATCGGTTTCTCTCCTGTCTCAGACGCGGCGGCGCTTGGGAGGGCGGCACCCGTTGAAGGGGACCGGGGTGACGTCCTGGATGGAACCCACCTCGAGGCCGGTGGCCTGGAGGGAGCGGATGGCCGTCTCGCGGCCCGAGCCCGGGCCCTTGACGAACACGTCGACCTTGCGCATGCCGTGCTCCATGGCTCGGCGGGCCGCGGCCTCAGCCGCGAGCTGCGCGGCAAAGGGGGTCGACTTACGGCTGCCCTTGAAGCCCACCTGGCCCGAGCTCGACCAGGCGACGACGGCGCCGGTGGGGTCGGTGATGGACACGATCGTGTTGTTGAACGTGCTCTTGATATGGGCATGCCCATGAGCGATGTTCTTCTTCTCCTTGCGGCGCACCTTCTTGGCGCCCGGCTTGGCTCCGGTCTTGGGAGGCATCTGTCATAACTCCTGAGGTCATCGGTCCGCTGGACGCTGTCGGCGGGATCGCCGGGCGCGCAGACCCGCGGACTACTTCTTGCCGGCCTTCTTCTTGCCGGCCACGGTCTTGCGGGGACCCTTGCGGGTGCGGGCGTTCGTGTGGGTGCGCTGGCCGCGCACCGGCAGCCCGCGACGATGGCGGATGCCCTGGTAGCAGCCGATCTCGACCTTGCGGCGAATGTCGGAAGCGACCTCGCGGCGGAGATCGCCCTCGACCTGGAGATTGGCCTCGATCCAGTCGCGCAGGGCGAGCACCTGGTCGTCGGTGAGGTCGCGGGCCCGAAGGTCCGGGCTCACACCGGTAGCGGCGAGGGCCTCGGCAGCGCGGGAGCGGCCGATGCCATAGATATACGTGAGCGCGACGGCCATCCGCTTGTCGCGGGGCAGGTCGACGCCGACGAGACGTGCCATGGGTGTCCTCTTCTTCTCACTCGCGAGAGGTGTGGGGCGGCACCGGTCCTTCCACCCAGGAAGGTCCTCGGCCTCTCGTCCGAGGGTGGCGTCCCGCAGTGCGCTTGCGAATGCGGGGGTCGGGTGCCGCAGGATGCCGTGGTCGGGTTGTCTCCCCTTGCACGGTCGACGTGACGTCAGCCTTGGCGCTGCTTGTGGCGGACGTTGTCGCAGATGACCATGACCCGACCATGTCGGCGGATCACCTTGCACTTGTCGCAGATCTTCTTGACGCTGGGCTTGACCTTCACCGGAATCCCACCTCACTTGTACCTGTAGACGATGCGACCCCGAGTCAGGTCGTAGGGCGACAGCTCCACGACAACTCGGTCATCGGGGAGGATCCGGATGTAGTGCATCCGCATCTTCCCGCTGATGTGGGCCAGGACCTTGTGCCCGTTGTCCAACTCCACCCGGAACATCGCATTGGGCAGGGACTCGGTGATCGTGCCCTCGAGCTCGATCGCGCCGTCCTTCTTGCCCATGCCCTCTGCTCTCTTCCGTGAGGCCTTCCCGCGCACGCGTGCACCCCGCCCGAAGGGGAGGGGTGCGGACGAACGGGGAAGCCCGATATCAGCCCCGAAAGCATACGCCCGAGGGCTGATTCCCCCTAATCCGGGGTCGATTCGCCCGAATTGGGCGGATTGGCGGGCGCCGTGCCCCTAGAGGCGTACGTCGTCCAGGGCCGTGAGGACCCACGGGCCCTCGTCGGTGACCGCGACCGTGTGCTCCCAGTGGCTGGCATGGGATCCATCCGAGGCCACGACGGTCCAGTCATCGTCGAGCGTGTGGACGCCCGCATCCCCGAGCACGACCATCGGCTCCACGGCCAGGGCCATGCCCGGCACCAGGCGCGGGCCGCGGCCGGGCCGGCCGTAGTTGGGCACCGGCGGCTCCATGTGCATGCGCGTCCCGATGCCGTGGCCGACGTACTCCTCCACGATGCCGTACTGCGCTCCCTGCCCACGAATGCATCTCTCGACCGCATGACCGATATCGGAGAGTCGATGGCCAGGACGCGCCGCCGCGAGGCCGGCCCAGAGTGACTCCTCCGTGACGCGGGAGAGCTCGACCAGCTCTGGGGCCACGTCGCCGACGAGCACGGTGATGGCGGCATCCCCGTGCCAACCGTCGACGATGGCGCCACAGTCAATGGACACGACATCGCCATCGGCAAGGCGTCGCGGCCCGGGAATCCCGTGCACCACTTCCTCATTCACCGACACGCAGATATGCGCGGGAAACCCGTGGTAGCCGAGGAAGGAGGGGGTGGCTCCCTCGTCGAGGATCGACTGCGCAGCACGATCATCCATCTCGGCAGTGGTGATGCCGGCCTTCGTGATCTCGGCGACGCGCTGAAGGGTTCGGGCCACGACCAGGCCTGCGGCTCGCATGGCCTGAATCTGGTCTACCGTCTTGATCTCGATGCGGTCCTGCGCGCGAAACATGGACTTAGGACAGTGCGGCCAGGATGCGGGCCGTCACGTCAGGGACGTCACCCATGCCGTCGACCTCGACGATGAGCCCACGCTCCCGGTACACGGTCGTGAGAGGCGCCGTCTGATCGAAGTACACCTCCAGGCGCCTGCGGATGACCTCAGCCGTGTCGTCGGCCCGTCCCTGCTCCTGGGCCCGCTTGAGAAGTCGCTCGACGACCGCGTCGGTGTCGACGGTGAGCTCGATGACTCGGTCAAGGCGCAGGCCATCGGCGCTCAGCATCATGTCGAGCTCGTTCACCTGCTCCAGGGTGCGCGGGTATCCATCGAGCAGGAAGCCGGGATGGCAGTCATCCTGGGAGATGCGATCCCGCACCATGGCGTTGGTGACGGAGTCCGGCACATACTCCCCCGCGTCCATGTAGCGCTTGGCCTCCTCGCCCAGCGGGGTGCCCTGGCTCACATTGGCCCGGAAGATATCTCCGGTCGAGATGTGCGGCACTCCGAGCGCGCCCGCCACGAAGGCCGCCTGGGTGCCCTTGCCTGCCCCCGGGGGACCCATGATGACGAGCCTCATCAGCGCAAGAATCCTTCGTAATTCCGCTGCTGGAGCTGAGAGTCGATCTGCTTGACCGTGTCGAGGCCCACGCCCACCACGATGAGCAGACTGATGCCGCCGAAGACGAAACGGTCACCGATGCCGAGGATGTTGAAGGCCACCACCGGCATCACGGCGATGCAGGCGAGATACAGCGAGCCAGGCGCCGTCAGTCGATTGAGGACGTACGACAAGTAGTCAGCGGTCGGCTTGCCCGCGCGAATGCCGGGGATGAATCCGCCGTACTTCTTCATGTTGTCGGCCACCTCAGTCGGATTGAAGGTGATCGAGACGTAGAAGTACGTGAAGAAGATCGTGAGGATGAAGAAGAGGCTGAGGTACCAGCCTGACTGACCCCGAGCGAAGTGCGTCGCGACCCACTGCGCCCACTCCGCCTGGCTGCCTGTCAACTGCACGAGCAGCGTCGGGATGAAGAGCAGGGACGAGGAGAAGATGACGGGGATAACGCCCGCCATGTTGACCTTCAGCGGAATGTAGGTCGAGGTGCCGCCGTACATGCGACGCCCGACCATGCGCTTGGCGTACTGGACCGGGATACGCCGCTGCCCCTGCTCGATGAAGACCACCAGGGTGAGCACCACAAGGGCCACCAGCATCGTGAGGATGAAGGTGAAGGTGCCACGGCTCACGAAGACGTTGATGAACTGGGCCGGGATGCCCGCGATGATCGAGGTGAAGATCAGGAGGGACATCCCATTGCCCACGCCGCGCTCAGTGATGAGCTCGCCGAGCCACATGATGACGCAGGTGCCGGCCGTCATGACGATGACCATCACCAGGATCAGCAGGACATTCTGGTTGGGGATGAGCTGCTCGTTGCAGCCACTGAAGAGCTGGCCGGGGGTGCGGGCCAGCGAGAGGATCGCGGTCGACTGCAGGATCGCCAGGCCAATGGTGAGGTAGCGCGTGTATTGCGTGAGCTTGGCCTGGCCGGACTGGCCCTCCTTCTTCAGCAGCTCGAGTCGCGGGATCACGACGGTGAGCAACTGGATGATGATGCTCGCGGTGATGTACGGCATGATGCCGAGCGCGAAGACGGACAATTGCAGGAGCGCGCCGCCGCTGAAGAGGTTGATGACGGCGTAGATCGAGTTGTCCGACACCTGGTCGATACAGGTCTGGATCGCGGGGTAGCTGACGCCAGGCGTCGGGATGACCGAGCCCAGCCGGAAGATGGCAATCATCCCCAGCGTGAAGAGCAGCTTCTTGCGCAGGTCCGGGGTGCGGAACGCTGCGACGAAAGCGCTGAGGTGCACGCCTTACCTCCCGGGCGGTGCTGCGCACCGCTGTCGTGGACGGGTCCCCGCCCGGCCTCGAAGGAGCCTAACCTAGGCGCCTCGAGGGTCCGGGCCGCAGAGCCTTGGATCCGTCTGGGCCTAGACCTTCTCGATGCTGCCGCCGGCAGCCGTGATCTTGTCCTTGGCGGAGTCCGAGTAGGCGTGAGCCTTTACCTGGACGGCCACGGAGATATCGCCCTGGCCCAGGACCTTGACCGGGCGACCCTTGCGGACAGCCCCGGCCTGGACCATGTCGGCCACGGAGACGGCGCCCCCGTCGGGGAAGAGGCGGCCGAGGGTGGCCACGTTGACGACCTGGTACTCGACGCGGTTGGGGTTGGTGAAGCCCTTGAGCTTCGGCAGGCGCATGTGCAGGGGCATCTGACCGCCCTCGAAGCTCGCCGGCACCTGGTTGCGCGCCTTCGTGCCCTTGGTGCCGCGACCGGCGGTCTTGCCCTTGGAGCCCTCGCCGCGACCCTTGCGGGTCTTCGCGGTCTTGGCGCCGGGAGCAGGGCGCAGATGGTGAACCTTCAGTGCCATGTCACTCCACCTCCTCGACGACCACGAGGTGGGAGACCGTGTTGATCATCCCTCGGATCTCGGGTCGGTCTTCCTTGACCACGGTGTCGCCAATGCGCTTGAGGCCCAGCGAGCGAAGCGTCTCGCGCTGGCTGTGGGTGCCACCGATCTCGGACTTCTTCTGTGTCACCTGGAGACGGACGCTCATGACTCACCCGCCGCGCGGGCGCGCAGGAGCGCCGCGGGGGCGACGTCCTCGAGGGGGAGTCCGCGACGGGCTGCCACGGCCTCCGGCCGCTCCAGGCCCCGCAGTGCCGCCACCGTCGCGTGCACGATGTTGATGGCGTTGTCCGAGCCCAGTGACTTCGACAGGACGTCGTGGATGCCCGCGCACTCCAGCACCGCGCGCACCGGTCCACCGGCGATCACGCCGGTGCCCGGGGCCGCCGGACGCAGCAGGACCACGCCCGCCGCCGCCTCTCCGGTGATGGGGTGCGGGATGGTGCCCTGGATGCGCGGCACCTTGAAGAAGTGCTTCTTGGCCTCCTCCACGCCCTTGGCGATGGCGGCCGGCACCTCCTTCGCCTTGCCGTAGCCCACGCCCACGGTGCCATCGCCGTCGCCGACGACGACGAGCGCGGTGAAGCTGAAGCGCCGACCGCCCTTGACCACCTTGGCGACGCGGTTGATCGTCACCACCCGCTCGATGAACGCGGACTTCTCCTCACGAGGCGCACGCTCGCGACGATCGCGGCGCTCCCCGGAGGCTCCGGCGCCGGTGCCCCGGCGCTGAGTTGTCGACATCGATGCTTACCTCTCTCGCGACCTTCAGAACTGGAGGCCGCCCTCGCGGGCGCCCTCCGCCAGGGCCGCGACGCGACCGTGGAACTTGTTGCCGCCGCGGTCGAAGACCACGGACTCAATTCCTGCCTGCTTCGCCCGGGAGGCCAGTAGCTGGCCTACCTTGCGTGCGCGTGCGGTCTTGTCGGCATCGGTGGAACGAACGTCGACCTCCATGGAGGATGCCGACGCAATAGTGCGGCCCTGGCTGTCGTCGACAACCTGGGCGACCATGTGGCGCGCTGAGCGGGTGACCACCAGGCGAGGACGCTGGGTGGTGCCGCTGATCTTCTTGCGCACGCGCAGATGACGGCGGGCCCGAGCGGTGCCCTTGGGGTTGCCCGAGCCGATCTTGGGGGCGAATGCGGTCACTTCTTGCCCGCCTTTCCGGCCTTGCGACGCACGACCTCACCCTCGTAGCGCACTCCCTTGCCCTTGAAGGGCTCCGGCTTGCGCAACTTGCGGATGTTGGCCGCGACCTCGCCGACCTGCTGCTTGTCGATGCCCATGACCTTGAGCTTCGTGGGGCTTTCGACCGCGAAGGAGATCCCTTCGGGTGCCTCAAAGACGATGGGGTGGCTGTAGCCCAGGGCGAACTCCAGGTCGCTGCCCTTGGCCTGGACACGGTAGCCCGTGCCCACGATCTCCAGGCCCTTCTCGTAGCCCTGCGTCACCCCGACGACCATGTTGGCCACGAGGGTCCGCGTCAGGCCGTGACGAGCCCGCGAGTTGCGCTCATCGTCCGGGCGAGTGACCACGAGGGTCCCGTCGTCCTCACGCGACACGCTGATGGGCTCGACGACCTGGTGAGTCAGCGTGCCCTTGGGTCCCTTGACCGTGACCTCAGAGCCGCTGATGGTGACATCGACTCCCGAGGGAACCGTGATGGGAAGGCGTCCGATGCGTGACATGTCGCCCCCTCACCAGACGTAGGCGAGGACTTCCCCACCTACGCCCTTCTGCGTGGCCTGACGGTCGGTCAGGAGCCCGGACGAGGTCGACAGGATCGCCACGCCGAGGCCACCGAGGACCTTGGGCAGCGCGGTGCTCTTCGCGTAGACGCGAAGGCCCGGCTTCGAGACCCTGCGCAGCCCGGCGATCGAGCGCTCCCGGCTGGGGCCGTACTTCAGCTCCAGCACGAGCGTCTTGCCCACCTTGGCGTCCTCTAGGTGCCATCCGCCGATGTAACCCTCCCGCTGGAGGATCTCGGCGATGCCGACCTTGATCTTGGAGTGCGGCATCGCCACGCTGTCGTGGTACGCCGAATTGGCGTTGCGCAGACGCGCGAGCATGTCTGCGATCGGATCGGTCATGGTCATGGCCATCAGGCCCTTCTCATCGTGGTTTCCCCTGCGGGACCTGCGACGTCGTGGTTTACCAGCTGCTCTTGGTGATGCCGGGAAGCTCGCCGGCGTGTGCCATCTCGCGGAAGCAGATGCGGCACAGGCCGAACTTGCGGTAGACGGAGTGAGGGCGCCCGCAACGGGTGCACCGGGTGTAGCCACGCACCTCGAACTTGGGCTTGCGCTGCTGCTTCTCGACTAGTGCCTTCTTCGCCACGTCAGTTCTCCTTGAAGGGGAAGCCCAGTTGCCGAAG
>JBPCSL010000017.1:0-3735 GCA_051007175.1 Candidatus Nanopelagicales bacterium | reverse complement strand
TGCGGGGAGGGCTACTCCTCGTGGCCAATCACGACGGCATTGCCGATGCGACGCTTCTGGCGACTGCCAGTCCTCGACCGGTGCGCGTCGTGAGCGAAGGGGGCGTGCTTCCGGCGGCATGGCAGCGCCTGTCGGGTGCGACCGGGCGCATCGTCGTCGAGGACGAGGCGGCAGCGGAGTCCGCGATCCGCGAGGCCGTGGCCTTTTTGTCCGCCGGGGACGCGGTCGGGATGTTCCCCGAGGGACCCCTGGCCGCGCGCGCTGAGAGCGGAAGGTGCACGCTCCCGGGCGCCGGCTACGTGCAGGTGCGCAGTGGCGTGCCGATCCTCCCGGTGGCGCTATTGGGGACCCACGGCGCGCGCCCCACGGATCCGCCGCGGCCACGCGCCGAGATCGACCTGGTCTTCGGCGACCCCTTCCTCCCCAAGGCCCCCGCGGATCCCTTCTCGCGCGCGGGGATCCTGGGCGTGGCCGAGGAGATCCGTCAGCGGCTCGCCGATCACGTGGCCATCGCACGGGCGAGGACGGCAAGGGCCGATGTCCCGTCCATCGACGGCGCACGAGAGGATGGTGCGTCGTGACCGATAACGAGCTCCCCGAGGACGAGACCGAGGTCGTGACGTGGTTCGACGACTCGGATCTCGACGAGTCGGGTGAGCCCGATGCGCTGGTGGCCGCAGCCCGGGCCGCCGCCATCGCCGAGTTCGGCGAGCTCCCGGAATTCGACGACACCCCCGTCGAGGAGCCCCTGCTCCCCGTGGTCGCGGTCGTCGGGCGGCCCAATGTCGGCAAGTCGACCCTGGTCAATCGCATCATCGGCCGTCGCGAGGCCGTCGTGGAGGACGTCCCCGGTGTCACGCGCGACCGGGTGAGCTATGAGGCGGAGTGGAACGGTCGCGACTTCCTCCTCATGGACACCGGCGGATGGCAGCGGGATGCCCGGGGCATGGCGGCGCAGATCGCGGCGCAGGCCGAGCGCGCGATCAACGAGGCCGACGTCGTGCTCTTCGTCGTCGACGCGACCGTGGGCGCCCTTGACGCCGACGAGGCCGTCGTGCGCGTCCTGCGCAAGGCAGGCGTGCCCGTCATCCTCGTGGCCAACAAGGTGGACGATGCGCGCAGCGAAGCCGACGCGGCATCCCTGTGGTCCCTGGGCCTGGGTGAGCCCGCGCCCGTGTCCGCGCTCCACGGGCGGGGGAGCGGCGACCTGCTCGACCGGACGGTCGAGCTGCTGCCCACCGAAGGGCAGGGGCGCACCCGTGGCGGAGGCCCGCGACGCGTGGCGCTGCTGGGCAAGCCCAATGTGGGCAAGTCGTCCCTGCTCAACAAGCTCGCGGGCGAGGCCCGGGTGGTCGTCGATTCGGTGGCCGGGACCACGGTGGACCCGGTGGACGAGCTCATCGTGCTCGGCGGTCGGGAGTGGTGGTTCGTCGACACCGCCGGCATCCGGCGCCGCGTCAGGGAGGCCAGCGGCCACGAGTACTACGCCAGCCTGCGTACCCGCGCGGCCCTGGAGAAGTCCGAGATCGCCCTCGTGCTCGTCGACGCGTCGGAGCCCCTGAGCGAGCAGGACCTGCGCCTTCTGTCCCTTGTCGTCGAGACGGGCCGAGCGCTCGTCATCGCCTACAACAAGTGGGACCTCATGGACGAGGACCGGCAGCGCTACCTCGAGCGGGAGATCGACCGCGAGCTCGTGCAGGTGCGCTGGGCTCCCCGGGTGAACGTCTCCGCCCTCACCGGACGACATCTGCAGAAGCTGGTGCCGGCCCTCGACGAGGCACTGGCCGGCTGGGAGACGCGCATCCCCACCTCGCGCCTCAACGCGTTCCTGTCGGAGCTCGTCTCGGCCCACCCTCATCCGGTGCGCGGGGGCAAGCAGCCCAGGATCCTCTTCGGCACCCAGGCCGCGACCCGTCCCCCCACGTTCATTCTCTTCTCCACCGGCTTCCTCGAGGCGGGCTACCGACGCTTCGTGGAGCGCCGCTTGCGCGAGGAGTTCGGGTTCGTCGGTACGCCGATCCGCATCAACCTGCGCATCCGCGAGAAGCGCCGCGGGCGCTGACCTTGAATGTCGGACACTGGCTCATGTCGGTGACCGTCCTGGCTAGTCTCGGGGCGTGAGCAACCTCGAGCAGGGTGTCCCCTGGGACAGCATGGCGCGGCTGCGGTCCGCCCTTGACGGCCTCAACGCACTCCCGCTTCCGGGGGAGCCCCCGGCGGTCCCTCTGGGGCCGGCCGGGGATCACTGGTTCTTCCGCGAGATCGCGGACGGCAACTACGGCCCACCGCTGATGGCACGCCTGGCCGAGGAGTTCCCGGATCTCGCCTATATCGACGGCGATCACGGCCTCATGGTCACCGGCTCCGCAGGCCGTCCGGCCTACATCGTCACGTCCCCGGAGTTGGTGGATGCGCTCCTGCAGAAGCGCACGAGAGAGCTTCACCGGGCGCGGGCCATGCAGATGATCAAGGTGCTCGTCGGCGAGGGCATCCTCACCTCGGAGGGTGACGCTCACGCCCGTCAGCGCCGGATGGCGCAGCCGGCCTTCGCGACGCCGCGCTTGCCGCACTACGTCGAGTCCATCACGTCGAGCACCCGGTCCATGCTGGATGAGTGGACAGACGGCGACGTCGTGGACATCGAGGCGCAGATGAATGCCCTCACGATGATCATCGTGGCGCGGATTCTCATGGGGAGGGACGTCTCGGACGAGGCGGGCGAGTTCGGCCGTGTGCAGCGGGACTTCATGCAGCAGGTCCTCCCCGCCCTGATGCGGCCCGATGCGCCCGCGGAGGCACTCACGGAGGGCACGTCCCTGCACGACATGCTGCGCGCGACCGAGGCGCTCGATGCGGTGGTCAACCGCCTCATCCACGAGCATCGCGAGTCAGGGGACTCAGGCGACCTGCTGTCGGCGCTCATCGAGGCACGCGACGATGGTGAGGGCATGGATGATGCCCAACTGCGTGACGAGATCTTTACTCTCCTCTTCGCCGGAAGCGACACCACGGGACGCAATGCCACGTGGGCCTGCGTGATGCTGGCGCAGCATCCGCGCTATGCCGAGTGGGTCGCCGAAGAGGCGCGAGACGTGCTTGGCGATCGCGAGCCGGATGCCGAGGCCTTCGAGCGACTGCCGAGGACGCGGGCGGTGGTGCTCGAGGCGCTGCGCCTGTATCCGCCCGTCTGGAACCTGCCACGCGTCGCCATCTCGGACATCCCCGTCGGCGATTGGGTGATCCCTGCCGGCGCTGTGGCACTCGTGCCGGTGTGGGTCCTCCAGCGTGATGCGCGATGGTGGGATCGTCCTGACGAGTTCATCCCCGAGCGCTGGCTGGATGCCGATGGCAAGGTCGACGAGCGACAGCCGGGCCAGCCTCCCGGGGCATGGCTGCCCTTCGGCCTCGGGAATCGACACTGCATCGCGAAGAGACTCGCTCCCATCGAGGTGACCTTGATCCTCGCGCTACTCATGCGGGACTGGACGCTGGAGTTCCCGGACGGGGTCGCGCCCACGGCGGTGGGGTCGCTCGCTGTGCGGCCCGACCCCCCTCTGCTGCGCGTGAGCCGGCGCTGACCTGCGTGCCTTCGGGCGCGGGGCTTCGGATAGGCTCTCGTGGTTCCCGCAAGCCAGGATTCCTGGGACTGCGGGGCGGCGGGCTGTAGCGCAGCTTGGTAGCGCACTTGACTGGGGGTCAAGGGGTCGCAGGTTCAAATCCTGTCAGCCCGACAGG
>JBPCSL010000016.1:0-3895 GCA_051007175.1 Candidatus Nanopelagicales bacterium | reverse complement strand
GGCCTCGGGTGTCGTGCGCGCACTCGGGAGGATCTCATCTCCTATGCGGATGCCGGTGGTCCCGATGACCGCGGGGACGTGGCCCGCAGCACGCAGCCCGGCCTCGAGCAGGAAGGCCGTCGTGGTCTTGCCATTGGTCCCGGTCACCCCGATGAGGGCGAGGTCCTCGCCCGGGTGGCCGTAGATGTCGGCGGCGAGTGCGCCCAGGACCCCCCGCGGATCGTCGACCACGATCGCGGGGAGGCCGGAGGCAGCAGCGAGGCCCGTGCGGTCGGTGAGGATCGCCACGGCACCCTGCTCGCGCGCCTGGGCGCAGAACTGAGAGCCGTGGGCATGCTCTCCCGGCAATGCTGCGAAGAGATCTCCCGGCCGGACCTCGCGCGAGTCCAGGGTGACGCCCGTGATCATGACCGCGCGGTCGGCCTCATTCGCCATCGGCGCACCGACGCGATCCGCGAGGTCGCCGAGGGGACGGGGCGTCGTCACCGGACGCAGCGAGTTCGGCACGACGGGAGGCTATCTTCCGGGAGACGAGGAGGCCGGGGTCACGGGCGCGACGCGCCGGGCCTGCAGCGCATACGTCATCACCTCGCGGAAGACCGGCCCAGCGAGCTCTCCGCCGAGCTGCTCGACCTGCGGCTTGACGATGGTGACGCCGATGACGAGCTCGGGTGCCTCGATCGGGGCCATGCCGACGAACGAGCCAATGGTCGAACCGTCGTAGCAGGCGCAGTCCGGGTTGATCACCTGGGCCGTGCCGGTCTTGCCGCCAACCCGGTAGCCCGGGATGCCCGCCATGGGTGCCGTGCCGCCGTCCATGACGACCTTCTCGAGCATCTCGCGCAGGCTGCGCGCGGTGTGCTCGCTCACGACGCGAATGCCCTCCGACTGCGGCTGCGACGGGTCGACGACGAGGCGGGCCGGCATCCGGACGCCATCGTTGGCGATCGTCGAGAAGACGTCCGCGATCTGCACGGCGTTCACGCTCATGCCCTGTCCGAAGGCGAGGGTGGGGAACGTCGTCCCCGACCACTGGTCGGGCGCGGGCACGTTGCCGGCCGTCTCGCCCGGGAAATTCAGCCCGGTCGGCTGGCCGATGCCGAACTTGAGCAGATAGTCGTAGTAGGCGCCCTGGTCGATGGTCTCGGCCGCGAGGATGGTGCCGATGTTGGAGGACTGGGACAGGATCGTGGTGAGGTCCCAGTTGTAGGTGCCGTGCTCGGACGCGTCGTGGAACTCCTTGCCTGAGCGCGTCAGGGTGCCCGGGATCTCGAACTTGGTCGTCGGGGTCGCCCCGCCCTCCTCGAGGACGGCGGCCATGGTCATGACCTTGGCCGTCGAGCCCGGCTCGAAGGCATTGCTCAGCGCCCGCGTCCCCAGGTCGGCGGGATTGGCGACACCCGGATCGTTCGGGTCGAAGGTGGGAACGTCGACGAGGGCGAGGATGTCGCCGGTACGCGGATCCATCACCACGATCGAGCCGCTCTCGGCGCCGGACGCTGCCACTTCGTTGGCCAGTGCCCGCTGGGCGACGTACTGGATATCGCGGTCGATGGTGAGCTGGATGCTGGAGCCGGAGACCGGATCCTGGTGCGACATCGCGGCCGTCGGGATCGCCGCTCCCCCGGCCGCCCGCTCGTAGGTGCTCCAGCCATCGACCCCGGCGAGGACGTCGTCATGCGCGTACTCGATGCCGCCGAGCCCGACGCCGTCGGCGCCGACGAAGCCGATGACGTTGGCTCCCACCATGCCCGAGGGATAGACGCGCTTCGTGGTCCGCTCGCTGAAGATCCCTGGGAGGCCCAGGTCATCGATGGCGCGCCAGTCCTCCGGCGTGACCTCCTTGGCGACGTAGGCGAAGCGCCGGTCCCCCGTCAGCTTCTGCGTGAGGTCGTTCACGTCGCCACCGATGACGGAGGCGATCGCGGTGGCCGTGGCGCGCGGATCCGAGACCAGCGTCTGGTCTGTGGTGATATTGCGCGCCTCGACGGTCGTCGCGAGCGGGACGCCATGGGAATCGAGGATGTTGCCCCGGTCGGCGAGGACGGCGACGGTCGTGGTGCGCTGGTCTACCGCTGCCGCCGCGAGCGCGTCGCCTCGGAAGGCCTGGATCTCGAGCAGCCGCAGGGTGAAGAGTCCGAGGACCACCAGCGCCCCGATAAGAAGGAACCCCGCGCGGCGGCGGGGATTGCCGAGCCGAAGCGGTGCCGGCGTCGGGCGTGCTGGTGGGCGCCCACCGGGGCGCCTCGTCGAGGTGCGCGGACCGCGCGGCGGGGCAGTCGTCGTCACGGACCCTCCTGCACGGAGCCCTCTCCCTGGCCGGGCTGCGCAGGATCACTGGGGGCGCTATCCGAGGGGGGTGCCGACGCGCCGCCCTCCTCGCTGATGCTGCCGTCGTCTCCGCCGATGGGAGCCTCACCATTGGTCGGGTCGGTGACGCCGGAGTCGACGGGCTGGCCCGTCACCGGATCGACCCACTCGCCGGTGTTCGGGTCGAGCACCGCATCCTCCGAGGCCGTGCCGTCGACCGTCTCGCCGTTGTAGCCGATGGGCTGGCCGTCCTCGGTGATGGGAAGGCCGGTGTGGGGGTCGATGTACATCTCACCCGTCGTGGGATCGATGAGGTAGCCGTTGACGTAGGTGCCGGTGGCGGGATCGACGACGATGGGCTCCGGCTGCGGCACCGCATTGCCGAGGATCTCGCCGGTCTCGAGGCTGATGAAGGCGGGCTTGTCCTGGGGGACCATGCCGAGCGCACGCGCCTTCTCCTCCAGGAGCATGGGCGATGAGGCCACCGCCACCTGCTCCTGCAGCTGCTGCTCCTGCTCCAGGAGCTGAGCTTTCTGGGCCTGCAGCTCATTGATGGTGAAGGCACCGGACGCGAGCATGGTGTTGACGATGAGCATGCTCACCAGGCCGACCGTCACGATGCCGAGGCACACCACAGCGAAGATGCCGAGGTTGGCCTTGCGCGTGCGCGGCTGGGACTTCGGGAGGAGTCGGGGCCGCGCCGCCGTACGCCGATGGGAGGCCGGCACGTGCTCGGGGGATGCGGGGGCAGCGCTGCGCCTCGGCCGCGAGGAGGGCTCCCGGACCAGGATGATGCTCTCGTCGACGAACGTCTCCTGCGGGTCCGCGAGATGGTGATCGTCGCCGAAGTCGTCGAAGTTCAGCTTCCTCGCTGTCGCACTCATGCCGCCACCCGCTCCACTGCGCGCACCCGCACCGACTGCGAGCGCGAATTGATTGAGATCTCCGACTCAGAGGCCTTCTCCGCGCCGCGCGTCACGGCCGTCAGCCAGGGCCGCCGGTCCTCGGGGATGACCGGAAGGCCGTGGGGCACCTCGGGCCGGATGCCCTCGGCGAAGGCCTTCTTGACGATCCGGTCCTCGAGGGACTGGTAGCTCATGACGACCATGCGCCCGCGGGGTGCGAGGAGGCCGAGCGCCGCCGGGATGGCCCGCTCGAGCACGTCGAGCTCGTGATTCACCTCGATGCGCAGGGCCTGGAAGGTCCGCTTGGCCGGATTGCCCGGCGAGGTGCGCTGCACCTTCAGCGGGACTACCTCGCGCACGACCTCGACGAGGCGGGCGCTGGTCGTCCAGGGAGAGGTCGACCGCTCCTTCACGATCCGCTCCGCGATCCGCTTGGCGTAGCGCTCCTCGCCATACTCACGCAGGATGCGGGTCAGGTCGTCGACCGAGTAGTCATTGAGGATGTCCGCGGCCGTCAGTCCCTCGGAGGCATCCATGCGCATGTCGAGCGGCGCGTCCTGGGCGTAGGCGAATCCGCGGTCGGCCTCGTCGAGCTGCAGCGACGAGACGCCCAGGTCGAAGAGGATCCCCTGCACCGCGTCGATGCCGAGGTCGGCCAGTACATCGGGCATGGCGTCGTA
>JBPCSL010000015.1:0-12612 GCA_051007175.1 Candidatus Nanopelagicales bacterium | reverse complement strand
GGCTGGAGCGGCATGACATGTCCTGTGGTGGTGGTGCGCGGATCCGCGCGCGAGCGCGGCCGCTCCTATGGCGAGCAGGCCCGTGATCGAATCCACCTCTCGATCGAAGCCTACGGTCGCATCTTCGCCCACTACGCGCACTGGGACTGGGCGCGGGTCACGGAGGAGGCCCGCCGCTACGTCCCGGCGATCGAGGCCTTCGACGCCTCGCAGCTCGCAGAGATGGAAGGCGTTGCCGAGGGTGCCGGGGTTGCCCTCGACGACATTCTCGCGATCAACGTGCGTACCGAGATCATGTTCGCTGCCAAGGCCCGCGCATTCGATGCCACCCTCCCGCGCTTCGCCGAGTGCAGCGCCTTCGCTGCCGTGGGGGACGACGGCACGACGTACGTCGGCGAGAACTGGGACTGGGCCACCCATGCCTTCGACACGGTGATCCGCCTGGAGAGCTACCCGGACGACGGCCCCGCTTTCGTCACCGTCGTCGAGGCCGGGCTCCTGTGCAAGTTCGGCATGAACGACGCGGGCCTGGGCCTCGCGTGCAATGCCCTCGTGAGCTCTCTCGACGCCGGCGAGCCGGGAGTCCCGTTCCACGTCATGCTGCGCGCCCTCATCGGCGCGAGGACTCCCGTGGAGGCCTTCGAGATCCTCCAGCGCAGGAGCCGATCGTCCTCGGCCAACTACCTCGTCGCGCACGCGTCCGGGCTCGCCATGGACTTCGAGTGCGAGGCGGGCGATAGCACGCACATCTCCCTCATCGGCCCCGATGACCGCGGCGTCATCCTCCACACCAACCACTTCCTGGCCCCGATCCGCGGGACCGACGTCGGCCTGTGGAATTTCCCCGATTCCCCCTTCCGCCTGCAGAGGCTGGAGCGGGCGCTGAGGCTGTCGACGAACCACGTGACCCCGCCCTCGTGGTTCGTCGACAGCGCTCAGGATCACGCCGCGCATCCCTACGGGATCTGCTGCCACCCCGATGCGCTGCTCCCGCGCGAGGAGCAGGGAGCCACGGTCGCCAGCACCGTCATGAACGTCAGCCACGGGACGATGGCCCTCTGGGATGGCAATCCCTGCACCGCCCCGCGCATCGATATCGACTATGCGAAGCTCTGGTCGGCGTCGCCCGCAGAGCAGGCATTGGGGGGAGGCACCGCATGACCATTCGCCTGGGATACGGGCTCATCACCTGTCAGTCGCATCCCGACGATCCTCGGGACTGGCAGGAATTGGTCGATGAGGCCCTAGGGCTCACTGTCCGCGCGGAGGAGATCGGACTCGATTCGGCCTGGGTATCGGAGCACCATCACGTCGACGACGGCCACCTCGGGGCCCTCCTCGTGATGCTCTCGGCCATGGCCGCGTCGACGCAGTCCATCACGCTGGGCACCGCCGTGCTCCTCGCGCCGCTCCACGACCCCGTGCGGGTCGCCGAAGAGGCCCAGCTCGTCGACCTCGTCAGCCACGGCCGGCTCGTCCTCGGGCTCGGGATCGGCTGGCGCGAGGAGGAGTTCGCGGTCGCCGGCGTGGCGCAGAAGGACCGCGTCCCTCGGCTCCTCGACACCATCGAGGTCCTGCGTCGGGGTTCGGCCGGCCTCCCCACGCGGCTCTCACGCGATGGGAGCCCCCTGGGTCGCATCACGCCTCGATCGGCCAGTACGGATAGCCCTCCGATCTGGATCGGGGCCCTGGCCGAGCCGGCCATCGCGCGAGCGGGCCGCACGGCTGACGGATTCATGGCCACGGAGGTGACTCCGCCGGAACTCGCATCCCAGGTGGACATCGCTCGCCGGTCGGCGAGCGAAGCGGGGCGCGACCCGAGGGCGCTGTCCATCGCCGTGCACCTGCCCACGCTGGTGACCGATGAGCCCTGGGAGAGCATCCGAGACCTCCTGCGCTACCCCGGCTGGAAGTACGGGGACATGGATGGCCAGATGGGGAGCCACGGGCCGCTGGGTCGCCCCGGTCCCTGGGAGGACGGCGAGGAGGCCCGGCTGCAGGCAACGAGCCTCGTCGGCACGCCCGATGTCGTCGCAGCGCGGATCCGGGAGTACGCCGGGGCCGTCGGTGGCGACCTCACCTTCATCGCCCGCTCCTACCTGCCCGGAGCCGGGGAAGCCGCCCAGCGCCAGGCGCTTGAGCGCCTCGGCGAGGTACTACCCCTCCTCTAGCGAGGCACCAGGTACGTCAACTGACGCATGTCGCCGGCTCCGGGCGGGTGTGGGATCACCCCAGCATCGCCCGAGGCCGGCGATCCCGAGGAGGCACACGTGAGCGACGAGACAACGCAGGAAACCACGGAGGCAGTCGGCGTTTCCCGCCGGAGCTTCATCACCGGCATCGGCGTCGCCGGTGTGGCCGGACTCGCCGTCGGCGGTGCGGCCGGCTACCTGGCCGCACCCAAGGACTCGTCCAGCGGAGGGGGCGGATCAGCCTCCACCGAGACCATCAAGGTGGGCCTGGTCGCACCCGTGACGGGCCCCTACTCCGGTGACGGACAGGAGATGCAGCGCGGGGCCGAGCTCGGCGTCGAGGCCGTGAACCAGCGCGGCGGAGTGCACGGACGGCAGCTCGAGCTCGTCGTCGCCGACGTCAGCGACCTGTCACCCGATCTCTATGTCAAGGCCGCACAGCGACTCACCGGTGAGGTCGGGGCGGCCGCGGTGTTCAGCGGCTACTGCTCCAACGATTCCGCGGAGTTCCCCACATACGCGCAGGCCGGCGTGCCGATGTTCCACTTCAACACGCTCCAGGCCAACGTCGACTACGTGAAGGACAACGGGATCACCAATATCTACGAGGGATGCCCCACGGAGATCTGGTACGGCAAGGGCTTCGTCCCGCTCATGCAGAGCTGGATCGATCAGGGCTTGTGGACTCCGTCCTCCAAGACCGCAGCCGTGGTGACGAGCAATGACCCCTACAGCATCTCGATCGCCAAGGCCGTCCAGGAGGAGCTCAAGGGCATCGGCTGGACAACCCCCATCTACGAGGAGGTGACGGCGCCCACGGCCGACTGGGGTCCGGTCCTCACGAAGATCCGAGCCAATCCCCCCGGGCTCATCTTCGTCACCGACTACATCGCCGGTGACCTCGCCAGCTTCGCCACCCAGTTCGCGACGGCGCCCACTCCGTCGCTGCTCTACCAGCAGTACGGGCCGTCAGTGCCGGAGTACATCGAGCTGGCCGGTAACGCCGCCAATGGTGTCGTGTGGTCGACGACGATCGGCATCCTCCCCGACGCCATCGGCGACGCCTTCAAGGGGATCTACCGGGCCAAGTACAACTCCGAGCCTGGCCTCTCGCAGTCCGGTTGCGAGTTCGACATCGTGCAGATGTGGGCGCGCACGGCCAACCAGGCGACCGATCCCATGGATTTCACGACGGTCAACAAGCTGCTCAAGGAGGCCATCTACCGCGGGACCTGTGGCACCTACCTCTTCGTCCCGGAGCAGTTGTCGGTGCCGCCCTACCCCGATCAGGTGAATGATCCGAGCCTGGCCATGGCACACCTCACCTACCAGATCCAGGACCTCAAGCAGGTGTGCGTATCCCCGACGCCGTACAACAGCGCCGGCACGTTCCAGCTGCCTCCCTGGCTCGCCTAGAGTCACCGCATGGCCCTTCTGGAGGTGCGAGACGTCGTTAAGCGCTACGGCGGGTTGGCGGCGGTCGATGGCCTCACGTTCCACGTCGATGAGGGGGAGACGTTCGGGATTGCCGGCCCCAATGGGGCCGGCAAGACCACTCTCTTCGACGTCATCACCGGCATGGTCCGCGCGACCAGCGGCACCGTGCTCCTGCGCGGCGAGCCCATCCAGTCGGCATCGGTGCATCGCATCTGCAATCTCGGGGCCGCGCGCACCTTCCAGCTGCCCTCGGTCTTCGACTCGCAGACCGTGCTCGCCAATTCCTTGGCCGGGGCCTACTACGGCCGGGCAAGGCCCTGGTGGAAGGGCCTTCGACGCTCGCAGCCCGCGGCAACGCGGGCCATGGAGGAGTTGGAGTTCGTGGGCCTATCGGGCCTTGCGGCCCAGCAGGCAGGCCCACTGCCGGTCTACGAAAAGAAGCGCCTCATGCTCGCCTCTGCTCTCGCGACCGATCCCTCCGTACTCTTCCTCGACGAGCCCTTCGGCGGACTCACGCCCGGAGAGGTCGACGCCTTCCTCGGCACGATCAGGGCCACCCGGGAGCGCGGGATCACTATCGTCCTCATCGAGCATGTCATGCGCGCGCTGATGGCGCTGTCCGACCGCGTGCTCATCATGAACCACGGCAAGGAGCTCTTCGAGGGCACGCCTGACCAGGTCGTGCGCAATGAGGAGGTCGTCGAGGTCTACCTCGGCCGGAAGGAGGGCCGTCTCGATGACGAATGAACGGGTGCTCACCCTCTCCGCAGTCGAGGCCGGCTACGGGCAGGGGCTCGCCCTGCATGGCATCGACCTTGAGGTCTCGGCCGGCGAGCTCGTCGTGGTCATCGGGCCCAACGGGCATGGCAAGACCACCCTCCTCCGCACGATCAGCGGATTGCTCACCTGCTCTCGGGGGACCATCGACTACAAGGGCACCCGGATCAGTGACCTGCGCACGGAGAAGATTGTCGACCTCGGCCTGACGCAGATCCCACAGGGCGATCTCCTCTTCCCTGACATGACAGTGCAGGAGAACCTGCTGCTCGGCTCATTCCGACCCGCAGCGCACAAGAAGCGCGCAGCCCGCCTCGAGATCGTCTTCGAACTCTTTCCGCGACTGCGCGAGCGGCGCACCCAGCGTGCGCGCACCCTCTCGGGCGGGGAGCGACGCATGGTGGCGCTAGGGCGCGGCCTCATGTCGGATGCGGACACGCTGCTCATCGACGAGCCATCCCTCGGCCTGGCACCGGTCCTCGTCCATGAGGTCTACGAGCGGATCGCCTCCATCGCCGCCTCGGGCATCACCGTCCTGCTCGTGGAGGAGAACGTCACCAACGTGCGCGACGTCGCCGATCGCCTCCTGCTCATGGAATCGGGCCGCATCGTGATGTCGGGCACTCCCGACGAGGTGCTCTCCGATGCATCTGTGATGCGGACCTACCTCGGGGTCGGTGAGTGATCGTGGATCTCTTCCTCCAGACACTCGTCAGCACGATCACGCAGGGCTCGATCCTGGCCCTCATCAGCATTGGCATGACCCTCGTCTACGGCACGCTCCGCGTCCTCAACATGGCACAGGGTGCCATGGTCATGCTCGGAGGCTTCGCCGCCTTCACCACGCTCCAACTCGCGCAGGTGCCGATCTGGGTGGCTCTCGCTGTCGCCATCCTGGTGACCTTCGTGCTCGGCGTCGTCACGTACTTCGTGGCCGTCAAGCCACTTCTCGGCCGCGTGGGCGTGGACTTCGAGATGACCGCCTTCATCTCCACCTTCGCCGCCGCGACCATCATCCAGAACGTCGTCTTGCTCGTCTATGGCCCGCGCCAGAAGCCATTCGACCCAGTCATCCCGGGGCTCGTGCAGATCACCGGCACCGTGTCCATCACCTGGCACGCCATCCTCATGAACGTGGTGGCCATCGGGTCGCTCGCCGTGCTCGGGCTCTTCCTCGCGCGGTCGCGCTACGGCCTGGCCATCACCGCCGTAGCGCAGAACCTGGAGGCCGCTCGCCTCATGGGTATCCCCGCGCGACGCGTCTACGCGGTCACCATGGGCATCGGAGCCGCTCTCGCGGGCATCGCGGGGGTCCTACTGGCACCCATCTACTTCGTCTATCCGAATGCCGGCGACCTGCCACTCCTGCAGTCGCTCATCGTGGTCATCTTCGCGGGACTCGGCAGTGTGCGCGGCACGATCTACGCGGCCTACATCATCGGCTTCATCCAGTCCGCCGTCTCGATCTACTGGGGCACCGCGTACGCCCTCCCCGTGCTCTACATCATCATCCTCGTCGTCCTCGTCATCCGCCCCTACGGACTGGCGGGCAAGCCGCAGGAGGCGCGACTGTGAGCACGACCCTCGCTTCCATCTCCCCCAAGGGACTCCTCCGCGAGATGGGGTGGCCGCGCGCGCGCCCCGTCGAGATCGGCATTGTCGTGGTGCTCGCGCTGGCCCTGCCGCTGGCGATATCCAGCAGTTTCTGGCTTGGGACCTTGACCTTGGCGCTGATCTGGATGGTTCTCAACATGAGCTGGAACCTCGTGCTGGGCTACTCCGGCATCTGGAACTTCGGCATGATGGCCATCTACGCCATCGGCGGCTACGGCGCGGCCCTGGCGTCCATGCACTACTCGGTGCCCTGGATCGTCGCCCTCCTCATCGGTGCCGTGGCCTCGACCCTGGTGTCCCTCGTTCTCGCAATCCCCTCCCTGCGCCTGCGCGGCATATACGTGTCGCTGCTCACCTTCGGGTTCGCCGAGGTCGTGCGCCTCCTCATCATCACCGACAAGAGCGGCATCACCGGCGGCCCCTTCGGACTCAGCGACTTCCCCGGATTCGACCTCGCATCCGCCGGCACCGAGCGCGCCCGGACCCTCTACTGGATCGCGCTGGCGTTCGTCCTCGTCACCGCATTCGTCATGTACGTCGTCATCCGGTCGCCGCTGGGGACCGGTCTCGTGGCACTGCGCGACAACCCTGCGCTGGCTGCCGCCCGGGGCATCAGCCCCATGCGCTACCAGCTCGTGTCCTTCGCGATCTCGGGCTTCTTCGCCGGGCTTGCGGGCGGCCTTTACGCCTTCACCTACGGGGTGATTTCGCCCGTGGTGATGGGGCTTGGCCCGATGACTCTCCTGGTGACCATGCTCGTCATCGGCGGCCTCGGCACCCAGACGGGGCCTATCGTGGGCACCCTTCTCATCACCATCATCTCCACGCGCCTAGAGCCCTACCCCGAGGTTCGCCTCATCCTCCTCGGGCTCATCCTGCTCGTGATCGTCCTGGCGATGCCGCGCGGGCTCGTGCCGCTCGTAGGCCAGTGGCGGGCGAGACTGTCCGGCTGGATGAACGAGGGCCAAAAGCCCCGGGCCAAGGGCTAGGCCCGCACGCGCGGGATTCGCACCGCGGACAGATCACCATTGGTCGCCGGGAAGACGGCGCGGGCTCGACCCGACTGGAACTGGTAGACCATGTGGGCCTTCCCGAGCGAGGGATCCGGCACCTCGTACGGGTAGCCGCGACTCGACTGGCCGGGATCTCCCAGGAAGTACACCCCATTGAGTCCTCGGTACGCCGACTGGCGCAGGTAGCGGATCACCTCGTGAGTGGCGTGACCATCAGTGGCCGACCACGCCGCCGCCAGAAGGCCTACCTGGTCGTAAGCCGCGCTGGCCTGCGACCACCCCGGCGCAGCACCGAATCGACTCTCGTACACGTACCGGAACCGATCGCCGAGCAGGTCGTCGTACAGGCCGGTCACCGAGGAGCAGAAGACGCCCTCGGCAGCGTCGCCGAGCCGCGAGGTGAAGTCCGGCACCGAAGCGCCGTAGACGTGGTACACGAGCGCCTGAATGCCGGACGCATGAAGGGCCGCCTGGAGCGAGATGACATCCTCCACCACGAAGTGGGTGATCATCACGACCTGCGGGTCGGCAGCCGCCACCCTCGCTATGACCTCGCTCCAGTCGCGAGTGCCGATTGGCACGCGAATGAGGTCATGAATGACCCAGCGCGACTGCTCGGCCGTGCGGATGAAGGTCTCATTGGTCGTCCTCGTGCTCACCGCATCGATCTCGATGGTGACGATGCGCCGAGCCTCGGGCCGCCAGAGGCGCTGCTCCTCCAGTGAGTCGAGGAAGGAGATGAGCGCGGAACCGTAGTGGGTCTCCGACGGGCAGGTCTGGAACACCATGCCGTAGCGGACCGGGTCCTGTCGCACGAGATCAACCTGGGACTCGTAGGTGCCCAGATGCAGGAAGGGGCGACCGAAGTCCGCGATGAGGTCGAGGACGAAGGGGTTCTCCGCGTTGACATAGCTCGTGGTGATCGCGTCGACCTCCTGGTCGAAGAGCGTCTCGAATGCACGGCGGACCGCGTCGGCATCGGTGAGGTCCACCGCCACGGTGAGGTGCTCGATAGGGCGTCCCCCGACGCCGCCTCGCGCGTTGACGTGCTCCACGGCGAGTCCGGATCCACGCAAGGTCTCGATGCCATCAGCGCCCACGGGGCCCAGGCTGGGGGTCACCGTGCCGAGGAGAAGCGGCCGTCGACGCAGGCGAGTGGCCCCGCCCGATGTCGTGGCCGGGGGCGCGCCGCCGGCGAGGGCCTCTACCTCGACCGGGCCGATATGCGGGAGGTCCTCCACACCACCCGGCACTGGAAGGCGCAGGAGCCCGCCATCGACCACCAGGGCGGCAAGGCCACCGCGCGTGCGCTGGTCGAGCTTGGTGAGCAGGCGCTCCACCTGCGTGGACACCGTGCGGGGGCTCGTGCCGAGGCGGATGGCCACCTGGCCGTTGGTGAGGCCGAGGGCCACCAGGGTGAGGATGTCGATCTCGCGCGAGGTGAGCTTGAACGGAAGCTCCGTGGAGACGTAGGTGACCAGCGCCGCATCGCGTCCATCCGGCGAGCTCCGCCTCTCGAGGCGTACGGCGTACCACGTCTGGGCATCGCGCCAGAGAAAGCGCACCAGGTCGCGTGAGGTGCGAAGGAATCCTCTGCCCAGGGACTCCAGGTCGCGAGGGTGTCCCGATGCGGCAACCGACACGACGCCGGCGGGCCCCACCAGGAACTCACGTGGCCGGAGTGGCTCCACCGTCCCCTCCCATCCGTCAGATGACGCATGCGGACTGTACCTCCGGACCGCAGGCTGGAGAGGCCGATTGGGGCAATGCGAAGGTGGGGGCATGACCGTGCCGGCTGAGGCGAACACTGCGTGGTGGACGGTTTCCATCGATACGGGGGGCACGTTCACCGACGCTGTCGGGAGGCGGTCGGACGGGGCGACGATCCTGGCCAAGGTGCCCTCAACTCCAGACGACCCCGCACGAGGACTCGGCGACGCCCTGAGCGCACTGGTCGACGACGGGGTGCCACTCGACGCGGTGTCCCTCGTCTGCCATGGCACGACGGTGGCCACAAACGCCGTGCTTACCCACCAACTCGCGAAGGTGACCCTGGTGACGACGGAAGGTTTCCGCGACGTGCTCGCCTACCGCCAGGGCTCCCGGCCGAACATCTACAGCCTCACCCCGGAGCGTCCCCTCGAACTCATCCCCCGCGAGCGTCGACTCGAGGCGCGCGAGCGAGTCACGAGCTCCGGCGAGGTCCTGCTCGCCCTCAGCGACGAGGAAGTCGACCGTGTCGTCGCCGAGGTACGCCGCACCGATCCCGAGGCCGTCGCGGTATGCCTGCTCTTCGGCTTCCTCAATGACGAGCATGAAGTCCGCCTCGGCCATGCACTGCGCGAAGCGCTCCCCGGAGTGCCCGTCAGCCTCTCGAGCGAGACGGTGCGGGAGTTCCGCGAGTACCCGCGCATGGCGACCACGACCATCAATGCCGCCCTACGGCCGCTGGTGTCCGGCTACCTCGTGCGCGCCCAATCGTCACTGGCCCAGAACGGCACCACAGCTCGCCTCCTCGTGATGCAGTCCAATGGCGGGTGCACGCCTGCGGACCGCGCCGAAGGGCACGCCCATCGGCTCATCCTTTCCGGCCCCGCCGGGGGCGCTGCGGGCCTCGCGAGACTCGGGCGGGAGCACGGAATCGTCAATGCCATCAGCCTCGACATGGGTGGCACGTCCACTGACGTCTGCCTCATGCGCGAGGGAGCACTTCCTCTCACGTCCTCGCAGCGCATCCACGATCACGAGCTCCTTGCACCGACGGTGGACATCCACACGATCGGGGCAGGCGGGGGAAGCATCGCCTGGGTGGACGGCTCGGGCCGACTGCGCGTCGGCCCCCAGTCGGCTAAGGCGAGGCCCGGCCCGGTGAGCTACGGGCGTGGCGGAACGGAACCCACCCTGACCGACGCCCACGTCGTGCTCGGCACCCTCGGCTCCGTGGACCTCGCGAGCGGACTGCGCCTCGATCGTGACGCCGCCGTGGCGTCCCTGGCGCTCCTCGGCGAGCGACTCGGCATGCCAGGTGACGAGATCGCCCGGGCATGCGAGGCCGCGCACGCTGTCATCGCCATCTCCATCGCCCACATGGTCCGCGCCCTGCGCACGGTGAGCATCGAGCGCGGGCTCGACCCCCGCGAGTTCACCCTGGTCCCCTTCGGCGGCGCAGGGCCCCTGCACGCCGGGCTGCTCCTGCGGCACCTCCGCCTCCGCGACGCGCTCATCCCCCGCCATCCGGGCCTGTTCTCCGCCGAGGGACTTCTCGCCGCCGGCCTCCGTATCGACGACTCTCAGACCGTGCTCGCCACCTTCAATGACGAGTTCGCCGCCCGTGCCCGAGAGTGGTACGCCGACCGGGCACAAGCCCTCACGCGGCAGCTCCTCGACGATGGCGTGGAGGAGGGTCATATCGACCTCAGCCCCGTGGCCGACTGCCGATATGTCGGACAGGGCTTCGAGCTGCCGGTGCCCCTGGCGGGCATCGATTCCGAGGCCATCGCGGAGCTGCCCCAGGCCTTCCACGCACTGCATCGCGAGCGCTACGGGCACTCCAACGATTTCGAGGACATCGAAATCGTCACCTTGCGACTGGGGGCCACCGGCTCGGCACCGGCGCCGATGACCCCGGCTCCCCGCTTCGGAGGCGAGGCGCCACCTGAGTCCGCGCGCATCGGCTCTCCCGAGATCGTGATACCCGGCGGGGATTCCCAGCGCGTGGATGTCTGGGACCGCGCCCTCCTCGAGCCAGGGAACGTCGTCCGAGGGCCCGCGATCATCCACCAGATGGATGCCACCACGGTGCTCCTCGCGGGGCAGAAGGCCACCGTGACCGACCCTGGCGATATTCGCCTACAGGAGGACTCGTGAGCGCCGTCGATCCCGTCACCTTCGAAGTCGTCTCCTCGGCTCTGCACTCAGCCGCCGAGGAGATGGGCGCAGTCCTCAAGCGCTCCAGCTACAGCCCCATCATCCGCGACATGGATGACTTCTCCTGCGCGCTCTTCACCGCGGAAGGAGACCTCGTCGCGCAAGCCGACTACATTCCCGCCCAACTAGGCGCCATGTCTCTTGTCGTGCGGAGCACCCTGCGCCACTGGGGCCATGCCCTCTCGGACGGGGACGTCTTCCTGTGCAATCACCCCTACCAGGGAGCGATGCACCTGCCCGACGTCAACGTGCTGGCACCCGTCTTCCTCGACGGCACGCTCATCGCGTGGACAGGTACCGCAGCGCATCACATCGACGTCGGCGGCGTGAACCCGGGCAGCGAAGGTCCGGCGCTACAGGATCTGTACGCCGAGGGCGTCATCATGCCCCCCATCCGACTCTCGGTCGCCGGCGTGGAGAACGCCGACGTCGTCGCCCTGCTGTCCGCCAATATTCGCGATCCCCTGAGCACGGTGAGCGACCTGCGGGCGCAGCGTGCGGCATGCGGCCTCGGGCGATTGCGGCTGCTGGAACTTGTCGAGAGTTACGGCTGGCCCGCGGTGCAGGAAGTGATCGGCCGCATGCTCGACAACGTCGAGGCATCCGTGCGCAGATGCCTTGTCGAGTTGCCCGACGGGGTGGGAATTGCCGAGGGCTTCCTCGATGACGACGGGCGAGGCGGGCGCCCCACTCGCATCCATGTGCGCGTCACCAAATCCGGCGATCGCCTCCATATCGATCTCTCCGGCTCCGATGCTCAGGTCGCCGGAGCCATGAATGTCCCCTGGGCCAGCACGCGCGCCGGCATCGTCTACGCCGTGCGGACGGTGGTGGCACCCGACGTGGGAGCCAACGACGGGCTGATGCGCGCCGTCACGGTCGACTGCCCGGAGGGCAACGTGCTCAATCCACGGCCCCCCGCGGCCGTCTCGGTGCGGCACAACACGTGTCAGAGGCTTGCCGACACGCTCATCCGAGCCATGGGCGACCTGTGGCCTCACAAGGCCATCGCGAGCAGCACCGTCGCCTTCTTCTGCGTCAACCTCGAGAGCACGTCCCCCGTCACCGGCCGGTCGTCCGTCATGGCCGATGTCGTCGGCGGCGGCACCGGCGCCACTCCTCTCGGTGACGGAATCGACGGGGTCGACACCTACATGTCCAATGTCGGGCTGATGCCGGCGGAAGTGGTCGAGACCAACTATCGCGTGCGGATCCTGCGCAGCGAGCTGATCCCGGATTCCCGGGGAACAGGTCGATTCCAGGGGGGAATGGGACTGCGCCGCGACTACCAGGTGCTCGACCACGACGCGCGCGCCACCTACTACAGCGAGCAGACCAACGCCGACTTCGCGCCTCGGGGCCAGGATGGCGGTACCTCCGGATCGCCCACGCGCATCTGGCTCATCGGCCCCGACGGCGCCCCCCAGGCAGCAGACAGCAAGGCGTCGGTGATTCTGCCCGCCGGCACCATCCTCCGCGTGGAGACCTCAGGCGGTGGCGGCTTCGGCACCCCGGAGTCGGCCGATCACAAGTAACGGAAGATCACCATCGCGGCCATGATCGTGATGAGCAGGATCGTGAGCCAGATATCCGCGCCGATGCGCAGCAGGTAGAGCACGCGCTCATGTGCCTTCGGCGACAGGTGGAAGGTG
>JBPCSL010000014.1:0-44638 GCA_051007175.1 Candidatus Nanopelagicales bacterium | reverse complement strand
GGCACGAACGCCGTGTCCTACGGCCTCGCCGCCATGGAGCTCGAGGCGGGCGACTCGGGGATCCGTTCCCTGGTGAGCGTGCAGGGCTCCCTCGCCATGTACGCCCTCCATGCCTTCGGCAGCGAGGAGCACCGCCAGGAGTGGCTGCCGCGCATGGCCACGGGCGAGGCGATCGGCTGCTTCGGCCTCACGGAGGCTGACTTCGGGTCCAATCCCGGTGGCATGCGCACAGCTGCCAAGCGCGACGGCGACGACTGGATCCTCGACGGCTCGAAGATGTGGATCACCAATGGCACCGTGGCCGACGTCGCCATCGTCTGGGCCCAGACCGACGACGGCATCCGCGGCTTCGTGGTCCCGACCGACACGCCCGGCTTCAGCGCGCGGGAGATCCACAAGAAGCTGTCGCTCCGCGCGTCCCTGACCGCCGAGCTCGTGTTCGATGGCGTGCGGTTGCCTGCCGACGCCGTGCTCCCTGGCGTCCAGGGCCTCAAGGGACCGCTCGCCTGCCTCAACGAGGCCCGCTTCGGCATCGCCTTCGGCACGCTGGGTGCCGCGCGCGACTGCCTGGAGACCGCCATCTCGTACGCCGTGGATCGCGAGCAGTTCGACAAGCCGATCGCGGGCTACCAGATGACGCAGCAGAAGCTCGCCGATATGACTCTCGAGCTCGGCAAGGGCATGCTGCTCGCCCTGCACCTGGGCCGACTGAAGGACGAGCATCGGATCACCCCGGAGCAGGTGAGCATCGGCAAGCTCAACAATGCGCGGGAGTCCCTGCGCATCGCGCGGGAATGCCGCGGGATCCTCGGCGGCAACGGCATCACCCTGGAGTACCCCGTCATTCGACACATGAACAACCTGGAGTCGGTCTACACCTACGAGGGCACCAACGAGATGCACACCCTCGTCATTGGCCAAGCCCTCACGGGCATGCCCGCCTTCCGCTGATCACGGCAATGCGGGCGGCCCGCCACGATAGGTCGGCGGGGTATCGCTGAGGCGGATCGGATGGGCAACCGTCGGCACCCCGTCGACGACCGCGACAGGATCGAGGCCGAGGCGCTCGGCGAGGGCAAAGGCCTGGGCGATGTCGTTGATCGGCCCGCAGGGGACGCCGACCGCCGTGAGGCGCTCCTGCCACTCGTCAGCGCCCGCGGCCGCGAGGAGGCCTTCGATCCGCGGGTTGAGCTCCCCGCGATTCTCGACGCGGCGCGGGTTCGTCGCGAACCGCGGATCTGCCGCGAGCTCGGGCTCCCCAAGCACGTCCATGAGCGCGGTGAACTGGCCGTCGTTGCCCACCGCGATGATGATCGGCCGATCCTTCGTGGGATACACCTGATACGGGACGATCGAGGGGTGGGCATTGCCGACGATGCCGGGCACGACGCCGCCGGCCACGTACGCCGAGCCCTGGTTCACCAGCGCCGAGAGCAGGGAGGACAGCAGGTTCACTTCGACGAGTTGCCCCTGCCCGGTGACCTCTCGATGGCGCAGCGCCGCCAGGATTCCCACGGTCGCATGCAGTCCCGTGATGACGTCCACCAGGGCGACGCCCACCTTCGTCGGCTCCCCCGGCGTCGGCCCGGTGATGCTCATGAGCCCGCCCATGGCCTGCACGAGGAGGTCGTAGCCGGGGAGGTCCTTGCCGAGGCCGGAGCCGAAGCCGGTGATCGAGCAGTAGATGAGGCCCGGGTTGTCGCGCGAGAGCGTCTCGTAGCTGAGGCCAAGACGCTCCATGGTGCCGACCTTGAAGTTCTCCACCAGCACGTCGGCGCGGTCGGCCAGCTCTCGCGCCTGGCGTCGCCCGTGCTCGGAGCCCAGGTCGATGCCCAGGGCGGACTTGTTGCGGTTCACGCCGGCGAAGTAGGTGGACATCCCGTCCGCGGTGTACGGCGGCCCCCAGGCCCGGGTGTCGTCGCCCACGCCCGGCCGCTCGACCTTGATGACCTCCGCACCGAGGTCGCCCAACAGCATGGTGGCGTAGGGCCCCGCCAGGACGCGGGCGAAATCGGCGATGACGATCCCGGCGAGCGGGCCCTCCCGGCTCATGACTCCCCCGTCAGCAAGGGGACGAGCACGTCGAGGACGGATGCATCCTCGATCGTGGACGGGATCGGCTCCTCGCGACCGTCCGCGATGGCACGCATGGACCGGCGGAGGATCTTCCCCGACCGCGTCTTGGGCAGCGCGGGCACGATGACCACCCGGTGCAGGGCCGCCACCGGGCCGATGCGCTCCCGGACGAGTGCGACGATCTCCGCTTCAAGCGCGGCCGGGTCCGCGTCGGCACCGGACTTCAGGACGACAAAGGCACGCGGGACCTGCCCCTTGATCTCGTCATGCACCCCGATGACCGCGCACTCGGCGACCGCACGATGCGTGGCAACCACGGCCTCCATGGCACCGGTCGACAGCCGATGGCCCGCGACGTTGATGACGTCGTCCGTGCGGCCCATGACGTGGATGTAGCCATCCTCGTCGAAGAAGCCGCCGTCTCCCGTGGTGTAGAACCCCGGGAAGGCACTCAGGTAGGAGTCGACGTAGCGCTGGTCGTCGCCCCACAGGGTCGGCAGCGTGCCTGGCGGCAGGGGCAGGCGAATCACGATGTTGCCGTCGGCCCCTGGCGCGACCTCCTCGCCCTGCTCGTCGACGACCCGCACGTCGTACCCGGGCACGATGACGGAGGGCGACCCAGGCTTCAGGGGCATGGGATCGAGGCCGCGGAGATTGCATGCCACCGGCCAGCCGGTCTCGGTCTGCCACCAGTTGTCGACCACGGGCACCCCGAGGTGGGCCGTCGCCCACGCGTAGGTGTCCGGATCGAGCCGCTCGCCAGCCTGGAAGAGGGTGCGCAGCGACGACAGGTCGTGCCGCGCGATGAAGTGCCCGTCGGGGTCCTCCTTGCGGATCGCCCGGATGGCCGTCGGCGCGGTGAACAACGCATTGACGCGGTGGTCCTCGATCACCCGCCAGAAGGCACCCGCGTCGGGCGTGCCGACCGGCTTCCCCTCGTACATCACGGTCGTGCAGCCGGCGATGAGCGGCGCGTAGACGATGTAGGAGTGGCCTACGACCCATCCCACGTCGGATGCGGCCCACCACACGTCTCCCGGCCCGATGCCATAGACGTGCGGCAGCGACCAGGCCATGGCGACCGCGTGGCCACCGTTGTCGCGCACGATCCCCTTGGGTCGCCCCGTCGTTCCGGAGGTGTAGAGCACGTAGAGGGGGTCGGTGGCCGCGACCGGAACCGCCGCCGCGGGAGTGGCGCGCGCCACCGCCTCCGCCCAGTCGACATCTCGATCCCCCATCGCCGCCTCGGCCTGCGGCCGTTGCAGGATCACGCAGGCGCGCGGCTGATGGCGTGCCATGCGCAGGGCCTCGTCGAGCAGGGGCTTGTACTCCACGATGCGGTGGCCCTCGACGCCGCACGACGCGGACACCACCACCGACGGCAGGGCGTCGTCGATGCGCGCGGCGAGCTCGGCGGCCGCGAAGCCCCCGAAGACGACGGAGTGCGCCGCTCCGAGCCGGGCGCAGGCGAGCATGGCGATGGCTGCCTCCGGCACCATCGGCATGTAGATGATGACGCGATCTCCCCGGACCACTCCCCGATCGCGCAGGACCCCCGCGAAGAGCTCGACCTGCGCGAGGAGCTCGGCATACGTGAAGCGGGTCACCTCGCCAGTGACGGCGCTGTCGTGGATCAGCGCCACCTGGTCGCCTCGCCCTGCCGCTACGTGACGATCCAGGGCGTTGACGCAGGTATTGATCTCGCCATCGGGGAACCACCGGTAGAGCGGGGCGCGAGAGTCATCGAGGACGACGGTCGGCGCCGTGACCCAGTCGACAAGCCCGGCCATCTCGCCCCAGAAGCCGTGCGGGTCTTCCAGGCTACGTCGCCGCGCCTCGTCGTAGACGGTGCCCACAGCGGGACCGTACCGCCTTAGGGCAGATCGCCAGCGCCTGGCCCGGGCTCCCTGTTCTGCTTGACCTGCCGGGTGATGAGTCGCACGGTGAAGGCGATGATGCCGAGGTCGACGAGCATCTGGACCATGGATACCGATCGGGCGAGCACCGTGACGGGCGTGATGTCACCAAATCCGACCGTGCCGAGGATGGTCACCGTGAAGTAGTAGGAAGTGAAGAGATCCAACTTCTCGCTGAACGCCGCGCTGTCGAGCTCGGCAATCTGGTGATACGCGTTGGCGAAGATGGTCATGAACATGACGCCGCCGACGATGAGGGTCTCCCAGGCGCGCACCGCCGGGAAGTCCGCCTTGGCGATCATCTTCATCTGATGACGAAAGTAGATCACGTACAGAGCGACCCAGAGGAGGATGTAGAGCGCGCCGAAGGGCAGCCGGATGGCCTGCGGCACGGCCGCGAGATTGATCGCGACCGACACGAGGACCGCGACCGTGGCAATGAGCGCCGCCCGAAGTACGCCGAAGAGGACGGCCTCAGGCAAGGTGATGGCCCTGCGCCTGCCCGACCGCTTCCGCTCGACTGTCTCGCTCACACGATCATGGTGCCGTGGCGGCGAGCTGACCGCAGGCACCGTCGATCTCACGGCCCCGCGTGTCGCGCACCGTGACCGGCACTCGCTTCGCCTCGAGCGCACGCACGAAGGCCCTCTCGTCCTCGGCAGCCGAGGCCGTCCAGGCCGAGCCCGGCGTGGGGTTGAGCGGGATGAGGTTCACATGGACGAGGTGGCCGCGCAGAAGATCTGCGAGCCGCTCAGCCCGCCACTGCTGGTCGTTCACGTCGCGAATCAGGGCATACTCGATACTGATGCGGCGCCCGGTCCTCTCGGCGTAGAACCACGCCGCATCCAGCACCTCGCTCACGGGGTAGCGCGTGTTGATGGGCACCAGGGTGTCTCGGAGCTCGTCGTCCGGCGCGTGCAGCGAGACCGCAAGCCGCAGCGGCAGCCCCTCCTCGGCAAGCTCCCGGATTCGCGGGACCAGACCCACGGTGGAGACCGTGATCCCACGAGCGGACATGCCGAGGCCGTCGGGCACGGGATCGACGAGGCGGTGAACCGCGCCCATGAGCGCCCGGTAGTTCGCGAGGGGCTCCCCCATGCCCATGAAGACGACGTTCGACACGCGGTCTCGGTCTCCGGGCAGGGCCCCGCTGCGTACCAATCGCGCGCCCGCCATGACCTGCTCGACGATCTCGGCGGTGGACAGGTTGCGGGTGAGCCCCGCCTGGCCTGTAGCGCAGAAGGGGCAGTTCATCCCGCAGCCTGCCTGGGAGGAGACGCACATCGTGATGCGATCCCGATAGCCCATGAGGACGCTCTCCACCCGGGACCCGTCATGGAGCTGCCAGAGAGTCTTGACGGTCGCTCCCCCATCGCACTGCTGAGTGAGCACCGGGGTGAGCAACCGCGGGAGGAGAGCCGTTGACACCGCCTCGCGGTCGTCCGGGGATAGGTCGGTCCAGGTCTCCGGCTCGTTGTCGAGGCGTCCGAACCAGTGCCGCGACACCTGATCCGCCCGGAATCCCGGCAGGCCCAGGTCGGCCATCGCCTCCCGGCGCTCGCGCCCGCTGAGGTCCGCCAGGTGCACGGGCGGCTTCCCCCTGCGGGGCGCCTCCAGCACGAGCTCACCGGGGGAAGGCATGCCCCCAGTGTGTCATCTACCCCGCGCCGAGGAAGACAGTGAAGAGCGCCCAGGCCACGAAGGCATTGACCACGAGGGAGTCGAGCCGGTCCATGATGCCGCCGTGCCCGGGGAGGAAGGTGCCCATGTCCTTGACCCCGAGATCGCGCTTGATGGCGCTCTCCGCGAAGTCGCCCGCGGTGGCCGTGACCGTGAGGACCGCACCCATGATGAGGCCCTGCCACCAGGGCGCCTCGAAGATCCACACGAACGCCGCGACGCCGATGAGGCACTGGACGACCAGGGAGCCGGCGAAGCCCTCCCACGACTTCTTCGGGCTGATCTGCGGCGCGATCGGATGCCTCCCGAAGAGCACGCCGGTGGCATATCCCCCGATGTCATTGCCGATCGTGAGCAGGATGAAGACCACGATGCGCCACGGACCGTTGTCAGCCGCCAGCATGAGCATGGCAAAACCCGCCATGAGCGAGACATAGCCCAGGAGAAAGACACTGGCCGTGACGTCGCGCACGTAGCCGTCGGTGCCTCGTCGGATGCGCCAGAGGAGCACGGCCACGACCCCCGCGCCGACGCACGCGAGCAGGGCCTCGGGCCCCCAGACGTAGGCGGCGGCCATCCCAATGATGGTCGTGGCGTAGACAGGCGTGCGGGCCACTCGGATATCGCGCTGTGCCAGCGCCTGGATCAGCTCGTGCAGGGCGATGACGAGGGCGGCCGCGGCGAGCACCCCGAAGAGCCACTTCAGCCAGATAAGACTCACGACCACGAGGACGGCGAGCACCACGCCAGAGGCGATCGCCGCAGGCAGGTTGCGACCAGCCCGGCTGGGAGCAGGCGCGGCCGCCTCGGAGGCCGGCGGGTCCGAGGGGACGTCACCGCCCGCAGGAGAGGTCATGCCCTAGACCTCGAGAAGCTCGGCTTCCTTGTGCTTGAGGATGTCGTCGACGTGGGCCACCGTCTTGTGCGTGACATCCTCGAGGTGCTTCTCCGCGCGCTTCACCTCGTCCTCGCCTGCCTCGTGCTCCTTGACGAGCTTGTCGAGGCCGTCCTTCGCGTGGCGCCGGATATTGCGGATCGAGACCCGGGCCTCTTCCGCCTTGGTGCGCGCGAGCTTGATGTAGTCCTTGCGACGCTCCTCAGTCAGCTGCGGCAGCGCGACTCGGATGACGTTGCCGTCATTGGTGGGGTTCACGCCCAGGTCGGAGTCGCGGATCGCCTTCTCGATAGCCGCCATCGACCCCTTGTCGTACGGCGTCACGACCATGAGGCGCGCCTCCGGCGACTGGAAGGACGCGAGCTGCTGGACAGGCGTGAGGGTGCCGTAGTAGTCGACGACGACCTTCGCGAACATGGCGGGATTGGCGCGACCCGTGCGGATGGTGGCGAAGTCATCGCGGGCTACCTCGACCGCCTTCTCCATCTTCTCCTCGGCCTCGAGCAGGATCTCGTCGACCTGGTCGCTCACCGCTGCACCCCATTCGCTCCCCCAGGGACGGACTTCGTCACCAGGGTGCCGATCCTCTCACCCCGCACCGCTCGGGCGATGTTGCCCTCGACCAGGAGGTCGAAGACGAGGATGGGCAGGCCATTGTCTCGGCACAGGCTGATGGCCGTGGCATCCGCGACCTTCAAGTCGCGCGCGAGCACGTCGTCGTGCGTGAGCCTGTCGAAGCGCTTCGCCTGCGCGTTGGCGCGCGGGTCGGAGTCGTACACCCCGTCGACGGCCTTGGCCATGAGGACGATCTCGGCACCCACCTCCAGGGCCCGCTGGGCGGCCGTGGTGTCGGTGGAGAAGTAAGGGGCGCCGAGGCCGGCGCCGAAGATCACGACGCGCCCCTTCTCGAGATGTCGGATGGCCCGTCGAGGGATGTACGACTCGGCAACCTGTCCCATCGTGATTGCCGTCTGGACCCGGGTGTCGACTCCCTGCTTCTCGAGGAAGTCCTGGAGCGCGAGGCAGTTCATCACGGTGCCCAGCATGCCCATGTAGTCGGCACGCGCCCGGTCCATGCCGCGCTGGGACAGCTGCGCGCCGCGGAAGTAGTTGCCGCCGCCGATGACGACCGCCACTTCGGTGCCATCGCGGACGATGCCCGCGATCTGGCGGGCGATCGACTGCACGACATCGGGATCGACTCCGAGGTCACCGCCTCCGGCGAATGCCTCGCCGGAAAGCTTGAGCAGGACCCGTCCCCACCCGGCATCGGGGGCCTCGGGCCACGTGTCGATCGTCCCCTCAAGGGAGGGCTGGACCACTCCCGAACCCTGACCCGGCATTCGACCTCCCGTCCTGGCAGCAGTCTGCCGCATCCGGGAGCCCGCGGGAGCCTCAGCCCTGGCCGACCTCGAAGCGCGCGAAGGCACTGACCGTCGTGCCGGCCCCCTGGAGGACCTGGGCCACCGACTGCTTGCTATCGATGACGGACGGCTGCTCGAGGAGCACGGAGTCCTTGAAGAAGCCCTGGAGGCGTCCCTCGACGATCTTCGGCAGGGCCGCCTCGGGCTTCCCCTCCTCCTTGGCCGTTGCCTCGGCGATCCGACGCTCGCTCTCGACGACGTCGGCCGGGACATCCTCGCGGGACACGTAGACGGGACGCATGGCGGCCACCTGCATGGCGGCGTTCTTGGCCGCCTCGTCACTGCCCTCGTACGAGACCATGACGCCCACCTGGGGGGGCAGGTCGGAGGCGCGACGGTGCATGTAGGTCGCCACCGGGGCCTTGAGGAGGGCGACCCGGCCGAGCTCGAGCTTCTCGCCGATGATCCCCGCGAGGTCGGCGATCGCCTGCTCGACGGTGCGCCCATCCTCCATCGTGGTCGACAGGAGGGTGGCGTCACCGATCTGCATCTGCTCGGCCGTGGCCACGATGGTGCCCGCAAGCGCCTGGAAGTCCTCGCTCTTGGCGACGAAGTCGGTCTCGCAGAGGAGCTCGACCATGGCATTGTCCTGCGCGACGACGAGGCCGTTGCTCGTGGTGCGCTCCGCGCCTCGCTTAGCGGCCTTGGCCGCGCCCGAGATGCGCAGCGACTCGATGGCCTTGTCGATGTCGCCGTCGGACTCCTCGAGAGCCTTCTTGCACTCCATCATGCCCGCGCCCGTCAGGTCGCGGAGCTTCTTGACGTCAGCAGCCGTGATGTTCGCCATGTCGATTCCTTCGTGTCGTCGCGTGATCAAAGGCGAGCGCCGCGCGCTCGCCCAAGGGCGGGCGCCGGGCACTCGCAGGTCGTGCTAGCTCTCCGGGGTCGCCTCGACGACCTCGACGACGACCTCGGGGGCTGCGCCGGCGAGGAGCTCCTGCTCCCACGCCGCCAGCGGCTCGTCGGCGGCCACCGCGGCCACCTCCATGCCCTCGGCGCTCGCGCGTCCCGCGCGCGCCATGAGGCCGTCGGCGACGGCGTCAGCGATCACTCGCGTCAGCAGGGTGACCGAGCGGATCGCGTCGTCGTTGCCCGGGATCGGGAAGTCAATGTCGTCGGGATCGCAATTGGTGTCGAGGATGGAGATCACGGGGATGCCCAGCTTGCGCGCCTCTCCGACGGCAATGTGCTCCTTATTGGAGTCGATGACCCACACGGCGCTCGGAAGCTTGGCCATGTCGCGGATGCCACCGAGGGTGCGATCGAGCTTGACGCGCTCGCGGTCGAGGGTCAGCAGCTCCTTCTTCGTCATGCCCGATGCCGACGAGTCGGCCTCAAGCGCCTCGAGCTCCTTGAGCCGTTGCAGCCGCTTGTGCACCGTGGAGAAGTTCGTGAGCATGCCGCCGAGCCAGCGCTGGTTGACATAGGGCATGCCGACGCGCGAGGCCTGCTGAGCGATCGGCTCCTGCGCCTGCTTCTTGGTGCCGACGAAGAGGACCGTGCCACCGCGGGCGACCGTCTCCTTCACGAACTCGTAGGCGCGGTCGATGTAGGACAGCGACTGCTGGAGATCGATGATGTAGATGCCATTGCGCTCGGTGAAGATGAAGCGCTTCATCTTGGGATTCCAGCGTCGGGTCTGGTGGCCGAAGTGGACACCGCTCTCGAGCAGCTGGCGCATCGTGACGACGGCCATGGGGCACTCCTTCGGGCGGCGAGGCATGCCTCACCGCGGTCGGTTCTTCGCGGACGCCGGGCGGCGGCCGCTCCTAGTGCCCCGTGCGGCCTCCCCGGCGAACCGGGACCGACGGCCTTCCCCTGGGGGTGGGACACGCGATGTATCCGGGCGGGCCCGGACCGAGGACGAAGTCTACGGGACGGCGGGGGCCCTTCGTCCCCAGGGCGGACAGGGCCGGGATATCCCCGGCCCGACGCGGGACGCCCCCTGGGCGGGGCGCCTCCCCCGAGGGTCAGGCCATGCTGAGCCTCCTCCTCTCGGCCCTGCTCTCGTGGCAGGCGCCCCTCCCTCCGCCGGTCGTCGTGCAGCGCCCCTTCTCAGCGCCGACCTCCCCCTGGTCCCCCGGCCATCGCGGCGTCGACCTCGCCGCGAGCACCGGGGCCACCATCCGCGCCGCGAACGACGGGACCGTGGTCTTCGCCGGCATGCTCGCCGGGCGCCCCGTCATCTCGATCGCCCACGCGGCGATCATCCCCGGACTGGGCACCGGCTGGCGGACGACGTACGACGGCGTGCGCCCTTCTGTCCGGGTCGGCGATCGCGTAGGCCGGGGCCAGGCGATCGGCACGCTCGAGGCCGGGTCGCACTGCACGTGCCTGCACTGGGGACTCAAGCGCGGGGACGAGTACGCCGACCCGATGCTGCTGCTCTCGCGCCCGATCGTGCTCAAGCCGACCGGCTAGGCGCGCGGGTGCGCCTGCTCGAAGGTCGTGCGCAGGCGCTCCACGGACACATGCGTGTAGATCTGGGTGGTGGCGAGGCTCGCATGGCCGAGGATCTCCTGTACCGCCCGCAGGTCGGCTCCGCCGTCGAGCACGTGTGTCGCCGCCGAATGCCGCAGTCCATGCGGGCCGATGTCGGGAGCTCCCGGCACCTGGGCCACGGCTCGGTGCACCACCTGGCGCACCGCCCGCGGGTCGACGCGGTGCCCACGCGCGCCCAGGAAGAGTGCCGCGCCGGAGCCCTCGCGCGCGAGGTCCGGACGCCCGTGCTCCTGCCATTGCCGGATGGCCTTGAGGGCCGGGACCCCCACAGGCACCACGCGCTCGCGGTTGCCCTTGCCGAGCACCCGCACCGTGCGCCGACCATGATCCACGTCATCGATATCGAGCCCCACGAGCTCGCTCACGCGGATGCCCGTGGCGTAGAGCACCTCGACCATCGCGAGGTCGCGCACGCCCACGGGATCGTCGGCAACCGTCCCGGCCAGCTCGAGGAGGGTCGCCGCCTGCTCGGCGCTGAGGACGGTGGGCAGGGGGCGGCCGCGCTTCGGGCTCGCGAGACGGGCGCCGGCATCGCTGTCGGCGAGTCCGCGGTGGGCCGCCCACTGCGTGAATGCCCGTGCGCTCGCGGCACGCCGGGCGAGGGTCGACCGTGACAGGCCGCGCCTCTCCTGCTCGGCCAGCCATCCCCGCAGGTCCAGGAGGGTCACGTCGCTCACCTGCACGGCACCGTGCCCCGCCGCGAAGCGCAGGAGGTCGTCCACGTCGCCGACATAGGCCCGGACCGTGTGGTCGCTGCGACCGCGCTCACTCGACAGGTGCTCGGCAAATCGCGTGAGCGCGTCGGCGAGGGGCTCCGGGAGCTCGTCGGCAGACACCTCACCATGGTGACGGGCGGGCGAGCCTTCCGGGTCGTCGCCACGCCCGGCTACCGCCCGCGAGCGCGTGCCCAACCACCTTCGCCACGCGAGACAAGGCCCTCCGCCTCGAGGATCCCCAGGGCGGCCTGGACTTCGTCGATGACCAGCCCGGCCGTGCGCGCGATGCTCGACACCGGGGCCGGTCGGCGCACGGGCACGGCGTCGAGGACACGCGCCTCCCGCGGCTCCAACCCCTCCGCGCGTAGGCCGGTGACGGTCCCGTGGCCGAGGTGGGCCAGGACCTCGGCCGACGAGGTCACCAACTCGACGCCGGGCGCGCGCAGAAGTGCGTGGCACCCCTGCGACTGCGGTGACGTCACCGGGCCGGGAAAGGCCATGACGATGCGGGACAGGCGCAGCGCCGCCGCGGCCGTCGTGCGGCTGCCGGACCGCAGGGCGGCTTCCACGACGACGGTGCCGCGCGTGAGTGCGGCGATGAGCCGGTTGCGGGTGAGGAACCGCTGTCGCATGGCGGCCCCGCCCAGCGGCGCCTCGCTCACCAGCGCACCGTGGGCGCGAATCCGGGCCAGGAGCTCGTCATGGGCCCGCGGATAGGGCACATCGACTCCGCCGGCAAGGATGCAGACCGTGGCACCCTCGGCCACGAGCGCACCGCGATGCGCGGCCGCATCGATGCCATAGGCGCCACCCGACACGGTGGCCCAGCCCGCGTCGGCGAGGTCCGCCGCAAGGACGCGCGCGATCCCCTCGCCGTAGCCGGTCGCGGCGCGGGCGCCCACGACCGCCACGGATCTCAGCGCCAGCAGCCTCAGGTCGCCGGCTCCGGCCACCCAGAGGCCGAGCGGGGCCGCGTCGCCCAGATCCTCGAGCTGCGTCGGCCATTCACGATCGCCGGGGACGACGTACCGTGCGCCGGCGGCCTCCCCCGCGCACCTCTCTCGATCGGCCGCGGCCGCGATCGAGCCGGCGGGCATGCGGACGGACAGTGAGGTCGCATGCGCGAGCGGGCTGGCCCCGGCGATCAGCTCCTGCACGACGGCCACGGCGCCCTGCTCGCGGACCCGGCCCACCAGCGCGGCGTCCCCGGGCTCCGACCACCTCCCCAGCAGCATGCGGGCGCGCCGGTCATCGAGGCCCGTCATGACGGCTCCGGACCGCGCAGGGCAAGGGCACGGGCCACGTCGTCGACGCACGGCCGACGACGCCCCGCCAGGTCCGCGAGCGTCCACGCGACGCGCAGCACGCGGTCGGCCCCCCGCATGCTCAGCGCACCCGACGTGACCGCGCGGGCGAGCACGGCGGTGCCGCGATCGTCCGGGGCCCAGTCGCGACGCGCCGCCGGCCCGGGGATGTCGCCGTTGACGCGCCAGGGCAGACCGGCGCCGCGCCAGCGGGCCGCAGACCTCTCGCGTGCACCGCGCACCCGCGCGGCCACGATGGACGAGGCTTCGCCCGGCTCCCGGAGATCGACGGCTGAGGGCTTGCGGACCGGTAGTCGCAGGTCGATCCGATCGGTGATCGGACCGGAGAGACGCTGCGCGTAGCGTCGGCGCTGCATCGGCGAGCATCGGCACTGATCGTCGTCCAGCCCCCTTCCGCACGGACAGGGGTTCGCGGCGACGACGAGCTGGAATCGTGCCGGCAGGATGACAGCCAGATCGGATCGGGCAAGGCGCACCTCTCCCTCCTCCAGGGGCTGGCGGAGTGCGTCGAGGACGTTGCGCGGGAACTCCGGCGCCTCGTCGAGGAAGAGCACGCCGCGATGCGCCAGCGTGATGGCTCCCACGCGCACGCGCCCGGACTGGCCGCCGCCGATGACGGCGGTCGACGACGCGGAGTGGTGCGGTGCCTCGAACGGAGGCCGGCGCAGGAGGTCCCCTGTGACGGAGAGCCGTCCGGAGACCGACCAGATCGAGGTGACCTCCAGGGAATCCGCATCGTCGAGGTCCGGCAGCAGGCCCGGCAGGCGGCTCGCCAGCAGGGACTTGCCCGCGCCCGCGGCGCCGACGAGTGAGAGGTGATGGCCTCCGGCGGCTGCGATCTCCACCGCGTGCCGCGCCTCGTGCTGGCCGCGGACATCGGCAAGGTCAGGCCCTGGGTCGACAGGGGGCAGCGCTGTCGTATTCGCGGGCTCATCCGGCTGCTCGTCACCGCGCAGGACGCCGATGAGGTGGTCGATATCGCGCACGCCACCGGCGTCGAGGCCAGCGACAAGGCGCGCTTCCGCCACGTTGGCGGACGGCACCAGGAGCCGCCGGTCTCCGAGGCCGCGCGCGAGGATCGAGGCAGCGATGACCCCGGAGACGGGGTGGAGTCGGCCGTCGAGGCCGAGCTCGCCCTGGATGACGGCGCGGTCGGCCTCGCGGGCGGGCACCTGGCCGTGGGCTGCGAGGACCGCCACGGCGATCGCGGCATCGAGCGACGAGCCCCGCTTCGGCAGTGAGCTCGGCAGCAGGGCCACGGTGACGCGTGTGCGCGGCCAGTCGGCCCGGCTGTGCTGCACGGCGGCGCGCACGCGGTCGCGTGCCTCGCTGATGGCGGTGTCACCGAGGCCGACGATCGTCATCCCCGGCAACCCCTGGGACACATCCGCCTCGACGGACACGAGCCGTGGCTCGACACCGACCGTCACGACGCAGTGCGTGCGCGCGACCATCAGCCGACCCCGCGCAGGTGCTCGATGACGGGCCTTGATCCCCCGGAGGCCAGGATGCCCACGACATCAAGCCGGATCTCCGGAGCATGCTCGTCATGCGCCTGCAGCCAGGCACGAGCCAGTCGTCGTAGGCGGCGCAGCTTCACGGGCGTCACCGCCGCCAGCGGGGATCCGAACGCCTCCGACGTGCGGGTCTTGACCTCGCACACGACGAGCGCGGCTCCGTCGCGGGCGACGATGTCAATCTCGCCTTCTCGGCAACGCCATCTCCGGTCGAGGATCGCGAGACCCCGGGACTCCAGGTAGTGAGCGGCCAGGGACTCTCCCCAGGCGCCCAGCTCGGTGCGTGTCGGCATGGCCACCTCCGCGGGCAGCCTGATGCCGGCGGCTCCGTGACCCGGCCCTATCGGGCCACGGTGGGGACGACGGGGCCCACGCGTCCCTGTGGACTAGGCCGTCGACGCCCCGGGCAGGCGCCAGGAAAGGCGATGCAGCGGCGAGGGTCCGAACCGCTCCAGGGCAGCGACGTGCTCCGGTGCGGCGTACCCGCGGTTGCTCTCCCACCGGTACGCCGGGAAGTCCTCGGCGAGGCGCGCCATGAGGTCGTCGCGCGCGACCTTGGCCAGGATGCTGGCCGCCGCGACCGAGGCGCACGTGGCGTCACCGGAGATGCGCGTCACGACCGGAAGGCTGCGACACGACCTGCGCAACCAGTCATGATTCCCGTCGAGGAGGACCACGCTCGGCTCGCCGATCGCGTTGAGCGCACGCGTCGCTGCTAGGGCCAGGGCGCGGATGATGCCTCGCTCGTCGATCTCCTGCGAGCTGGCGAAGCCAACAGCGCTCGACCGAGCCCAGCGGCGGATGCGCGGCACCAGCGCGCGTCGCTCTGGCTCCGGGCAGGCCTTGCTGTCGCGCACCCCGCGCGGTGCTGACGGGGAATCCAGGTCGATGACGACGACGCCGACGGCGACGGGACCCGCGAGGGCCCCCCTGCCGACCTCATCGATGGCCGCGAGAGTGCCGGCCGACGCGGCGCGCAGCAGCGCGCGCTCGGTGCGCAGGGTGGGCGCGGTCACGGGCCCTCAGGGTCCGGCACGCGGGCGAACTCGGCCGGCGTGGTGAGACCCGACAGGTGCGCGGGCGGCCACAGGACGACGAGGGCCCTGCCGATCACGACCGACGACGGCACCGCGCCCGAGTCCTGGTCGAGGTGATATCGCGAGTCACGGGAGTCGGGCCGGTTGTCACCCATGACGAAGTAGCCGCCCGGAGGGACCACCACGTCGAACGTCACCTGATCGGTCGGGACTCCGGGCTTGAGATAGGGCTCGTCCAGCGGCGCTCCGTTGAGCACGATGCGGCCATCGGGGCTGCAGCAGGCGATTCGATCGCCGCCGACGGCGATGATGCGCTTCACGACATCGTCTCCGGACGCCGCGGGTGCGAGGCCGAGGAAGGCCAGCACCCCCGCCGCGACACCCGGCTGACGAGGGCCTCCGTCCCGCCAGCCACCCGGATCGCGGAAGACGACGATGTCACCCCGCGAGATCCCCGTCAGGCGGGAGAGCACGGTGCCAACGAGGATGCGATCGCCGGGGCGCAGGGTGTCCTCCATCGAGGCGCTGGGCACGAAGAAGGCCTGGCCAACGACAAGGCGGACGATGACGCTCGCCAGCAGGGCGATGGCGAGGACGATCCCCGCCTCGCGGGCAATCTTGAGGGCCCACCATCCGGGCCCGTGGTGCGCAGGCGGCGCCGCGTGCCGCGCGCGCTCCTTCTCGGCGTCAGTCAAGTCGGCCGGGGCCGAGACGACCGGGATCTCGGCCGTGTCGTCGTGAGGGCTCAGTGCTGTGCCCACGCTCGCAACTCCTCGGACGGGACTCGGCCCAGCGCGGAGAGGCCCGGCTGGTCGAAGGTCGAGGGGATTTCGAGGATCTGGGCGTTGCCGATCGGCCACACGACGGCGAAGGCCCGCCCGATGACCTTGTCGACGGGCACGAAGCCGCCACCCGGCTCGCCCATGTGGGAGCGGGAGTCCGCGGACGCCGATCGGTGATCGCCCATCACCCACAGCTTCCCCTCGGGCACGATGACGTCGAAGGGCTGCTTGCTCGGCGGGTTGTTGCCGTAGAGGTACGCCGACTCCTCGAGTGGCACGCCGTTGACCGTGATGCGGCCCGCGGCATCGCAGCACACGACACGGTCGCCGCCGACGCCGATGACGCGCTTGATGAAGTCGGTGTCGCGAGGCGGGGCCAGTCCGACGATCTCTCCCAGCCCTCTAGCGATCGCCTGCAGCAGGGTCGGCTGCGGCTGAGCCACCTCGCCACTGACGAAGGACCCGGTGCCGTCGAAGACGATGACGTCCCCGCGCTCGACGGGGCGCAGGTGGTAGACGACCTTGTTCACGAGGACGCGATCGCCCACCTGGAGGGTGTTCTCCATCGAGCCCGAGGGGATGTAGAAGGCCTGGACGAGGAAGGTCTTCACCAGGAAGGCGACGAGGAACGCCCCGATGATGAGGAGTGGGAACTCCAGCCAGCCCGGAATGCGACGGCGACCGCTGTCCATGCCCACCTCCGGGGACTCCGACGCGGACCCGGGATCAGGAGTTCCCGCGACACTCTCGCCCGGTCGACTCGTGCTCATGCGAGCCCCGCGCTCGTCTCGTCCGAGAGGAGGATCACTCGCTGTCGGACGTGACCGGGCTGCCGGTCGACGGGACGGCCTCGCGGAGCTCGCGGATCTTGGCCGCCTTGCCGCGCAGGTCGCGGAGGTAGTAGAGCTTGGCGCGGCGCACGTCGCCGCGCGTCACGACCTCGACCTTGTCGACGATCGGGGTGTGCAGCGGGAAGGTGCGCTCCACGCCCACGCCGTAGGACACCTTGCGCACGGTGAACGTCTCGCGGATGCCATCTCCCTGTCGCGCGATCACCACACCCTGGAAGACCTGGATACGGGTCTTATTGCCTTCGACGACCTTCACGTGCACCTTGACGGTGTCACCGGGACGGAAGTCGGGGATGTCGCTCTTGAGCGAGAGGGCATCGAGATCGTCGAGAGTATGCATCGTGCGGTCGCTTCCTGCCGGCGCCACGGGTCGCCCGCTGTCATGCCGCCCGAGGGCGGCGCGGCTCCGCTCCCGCATCGGGTCGGAGGGCCGCTCCCTGGTGGCCCTCCCCCTGTGGCGGGCGGGCCCCGCTATCGGCGGGAACGGCCTGAGAAGTCTGCCACACGCCCGTCCAAGGGCGGAAATGGAGGCTGGCGCCTCACTCCGCCAGGAGGTCGGGCCTCATCGCGCGGGTACGGCGTTCCGCCTGCTCACGGCGCCAGGCGGAGATGCGGCCGTGGTCCCCGGAGAGCAGGACCTCCGGCACGGCATGGCCGCGCCAGGCGGGCGGGCGGGTGTAGACAGGCCCTTCGACGAGGCCTTCCATCGCACCGGGGGCGAAGGAGTCGTCGACAATGCTCGCCTCGTTGCCTACGACGCCGGGGAGCAGCCTCGCGACGGCCTCGACGATGGCCAGGGCGGCAACCTCGCCGCCCGCCAGCACGTAGTCTCCGAGGGAGACCGGCACCACGTCCGCGACGTCGGCGTACTCCTCGGCCACGCGCGCGTCGATTCCCTCATAGCGGCCGCAGGCGATGACCATGCCCGCGCGACGGGACCAGTCGAGCGCCATGGCCTGCGTGAAGGGATGACCGGACGGCGTCGGGATCACGAGCAGCGGCGATGCATGGTGCGGCAGCACGAAGTCGAGGGCCTCGCCCCACGGCTCCGGACGCATCACCATGCCCGGCCCCCCGCCATAGGGCTCGTCATCGACGGTGCGGTGGCGGTCATGGGTGAAGTCGCGCAGATCGTGGACGACGACCTCGAGGAGACCCTCCTCGCGCGCCTTGCCCACGAGCGAGAGCTCAAGAGGCCCCAGGTAGTCGGGGAAGATCGTGATGATGTCGATCCTCACGAGTCCTCGATTTCGAGCAGGCCCTCGGGAGGCCGGATCACGATGCGGCCGGCGTCGAGGTCGACCGTGGGCACCATCTCGACCACGAACGGGACCAGCACCTCGCGCTCACCGGCTCGCACGGCGAGCACGTCTTGGGCAGGGAGGTGCAGGACCTCGGCCACGACCCCGACCTCATCCCCCTCGACCGTCACCACGCGCAGCCCGATGAGGGAGTCGTCGTAGAACTCGTCGGGGTCCTCGGGTCGCTCGTCGGGCGCCCGCTCAACCTCCAGGAGGAGTCCCGTGAGGCCCTCGGCAGCCGTGCGGTCGTCGACTCCCTCGAAGTGCACGCAGAGCCGACCGGAGTGATCGCGGACGGACTCGATGTGCAGGACGCGATCGGATTCCGCGACGAGGAGCGGCGCCCCCGGGACGAGCCGCCTATCCGGCTCGTCGGTGCGTACGTCGATGAGGACGTCGCCGCGCACTCCGAGCGCGCGGCCCACCTTCGCGACGACCACCCGCACGGGGGCCTCAGCGTTCGTCGACGTCGAGGAAGTCGATGCGGACGTGCCGCTCAGGTGCGATGGCCGACAGCACGGTCCGCAGGGCCGTGGCCGTGCGGCCCGAGCGGCCGATCACGCGGCCCATGTCCTCGGGGTTGACGCGGACCTCCAGCGAGCGGCCGCGCTTGCCCTGGCGGGTGCGCACGGCGACATCGTCGGGGTTATCCACGATCCCGCGGACGAGATGGCCCAGGGCGTCCTCGAGCACGTCAGGCTTCCTCAGCCGCCGCTTCGACAGCCTCGGCCACGGCCTCATCCGCCACGACCGCGGCCGCGTCGGCCACGTCGTCAGCGGCGATGGCCTCCGCCACGGCGACCTCGGCCTCCGCCGCGGAGATCTCACCGGCGTTGGCCTCGGCGATCTCGACGATGGCTTCGGCCTCGGCGAGCACGGCGTCGTCAGCCGCGGCCACGGCCACAGCCTCGGCGACCGCTGCCTCGGCGACCTTCTCGGCCACCTTGCGGGGCGCGGGGGTCTTGGGCTCGTCGGCCGCCTCCTTGACCGCGGCCTCGTAGGCCACGACCTTGGACTCCTTCGGGGCCGCGACCTTCAGCGTGCCCTCCTGGCCGGGCAGTCCCTTGAACTTCTGCCAGTCACCGGTGACCTTGAGCAGGACCAGGACGGCTTCGGTCGGCTGGGCGCCAACGCTCAGCCAGTGCTGGGCGCGCGCGGAGTCGATCTGGATAAGGCTCGGGTCCTGCATCGGCTGGTAGATGCCGATCTCCTCGATGGCGCGACCATCGCGCTTGGTGCGCGAGTCGGCGACGATGACGCGGTACTGGGGGGCGTGGACCTTGCCCACGCGCTTCAACTTGATCTTGACGGCCACGGCCGGCACTGCTCCATTCGATTCGGCCACCCGAGGGTGGTCATGGTGGGCCCTGGGCGTCGCGTGGGGTGCGTCGCCGCCGGTCCCGGCGGGTACGCCGCCGGGGGTTGAGAGGGACCCACGGCTGCGTACAGCGGGCCTGAGTCTGCCAGACCAGGCCCTTCCGAGCCCAATCCGGGGCCTCGGGCCCTCCCGGGGCCTCGGGCCCTCCCGGGGCGCCATCCCCACGGACCGTCGCGGCACGCGGTCGCCCCCGACGGACCCTTCCCCCGTTATTTGGGCTGTTCTGCAGGCTCATCCTGCGGATCAGCCCAAAGAACACCGTCCCGGGGCGCTCGCGGGGGCCCGTGGCCTGCCTGCCAGAGTGTCGGTCCCGCACCGCCCCCGCGTGCGGCCACCACCTAAGGAGAACCCACATGGCCCAGGGAGAAGCTCCCGTCCTCGAGACCCTCGCCGAGATGAACGCCGCGTCGCTCGCCCGCGTGGAACTCGATCCCGCCGTCCTGTTGCTCGTGCGCATCAGCGCCCTCGTGGCCGCGGACGCCCCCGTCGCGTCGTACCTCATGCACGTCGGCGCAGCGCTCGACAACGGCGTCACGCTCGCCGACGTCCAGGACGTCCTCGTCGCCGTCGCTCCGATCGTCGGCACGGCCAAGGTCATCACCGCGGCCGGCAACATCGCCGAGGCCCTCGGCGTCGCGATCGCCGTGGCGGAGGAACTCGCCTAGGACGACATAAAGCGCCCCGCACGTGCCTCAGCGCGTGCGGGGCGTTGTCCTGACGCGGACGCTAGCTGCCCTCGAGGAGCTTGCGCATGTCGTCGGGCAGTTCGAAATCAGCCGCAGGCGGCGGGGCCTCCGTGGCCCGCACCGCGGCTTCGCGCTCCTGGGCAGCCCGCAGCGCCGGGTTGCCGCTGCGCCCCTTCTTCGCCTTCGCGGGGGCCTTGCCCGAGCGACCCTTCGACTTCTTGCCACCGCCCGCACCGAATCCGGGCATCCCCGGCATCGCGGGCATGCCCTTGCCGCCGCGCATCTGGCGCATCATCTTCTGGGCCTCGCCGAAGCGATCCACCAGGCCGTTGACATCGCTCACCTGGGTGCCGGAGCCGCGCGCGATGCGGGCCCGACGCGAGGCATTGAGGACCTTGGGGTCCTTGCGCTCCTGCGGCGTCATCGACTGGATGATGGCAGCGACCCGATCGAGCTCGCGCTCGTCGACCTGGTCGAGCTGTGCCTTCATGTCGCCCATGCCCGGCAGCATGCCGAGGATCTTCCCGAGCGAGCCCATCTTCTTGACGGCCTGCATCTGGCCAAGGAAGTCCTCGAGGGTGAAGTCCTCCCCCTGCTGGACCTTGCGTGCCATGCGCTCGGCCTCGTCGGCGTCGAAGGCACGCTCGGCCTGCTCGATGAGGGTGAGCACGTCTCCCATGTCGAGGATGCGCGAGGCCATCCGATCGGGATGGAACGCCTCGAAGTCCTCGAGCTTCTCCCCGATCGACGCGAAGAGGATCGGCCGGCCGGTGACGGAGACGATGGAGAGCGCAGCACCGCCCCGGGCATCGCCGTCGAGCTTGGTGAGGACGACGCCGTCGAATCCGACCCCGGCCTCGAACTCCTCGGCCGTGCGCACGGCGTCCTGGCCAATCATGGCATCGACGACGAGGAGGACCTCATCGGGCTCGACGGCATCGCGCACGTCACGAAGCTGCCGCATGAGGTCGGCGTCGATCGCCAGGCGACCCGCGGTGTCGACGATGACGATGTCGTGGAGCTGCGTCTTGGCGCGCTCGATCGAATCGCGGGCGACCGTCACCGGATCGCCGACTCCGTTGCCGGGCTCCGGCGCGAAGACCGGCACCCCTGCGCGCTCGCCGACGATGCGCAATTGGTCGACAGCATTGGGGCGCTGGAGGTCCGCGGCCACGAGCAGCGGCGTGTGTCCCTGCTCGCTGAGATGCCGCGCGAGCTTCCCGGCGAGCGTCGTCTTGCCCGCGCCCTGCAGGCCTGCGAGCAGGATCACGGTGGGCGGGTGCTTGGCGAACCGGAGGCGGCGTGTCTCGCCGCCGAGGATCGTCACGAGCTGCTCGTGGACGATCTTCACGACCTGCTGGGCAGGGTTGAGCGCACCGGAGACCTCGGCTGACAGCGCTCGCTCCTTGACGGCGGCGCAGAACTCGCGCACCACGGGGAGCGCGACATCGGCGTCCAGGAGCGCGATCCTGATCTCGCGCACCGTCTCGTCGATGTCGGCCTCCGACAGGCGTCCCTTGCCGCGCAGGTTGCGGAAGGTCGCCGAGAGGCGATCGGACAGGCTCGCGAACATCAGGTCCTCACATCAGTGCCCCGGAACCCCCGGGCGCCAGGACAGACTAGTCCGCGGACCCGGGGCGCAGCTCGGCCAGCACCGCCGCCACGATGCGCGCACGATCGTCCGAATCGAGGCGTGAACCGTCCGGGCACTGGACATAGAAGCAGTCGATCGCCTCGGAGCCGATGGTGGCCACGCGCGCCGCGGTGATGGAGGCTCCCGTCGTCGCCAGGACGCGCCCCAGCCGGTACAGCAGGGCCGGCTCGTCATGTGCCCGCACCTCCAGCACGTCGGCCGACGAGGCGGCGCCCGAGATGAACTCCACGCGCGCCGGGGCGGCCGCGGGCACCCGCCGCCGGTCCCGCGCCGCGAGCCGTGCTGCCACGTCAAGGCTTCCCGACAGCGCACGCTCCAGGTCGATGCGCACCTGCTCCACTGCCGGGGGCTCACCGAAGAGGGGAAGGACCGTCCAGGCGCTGATCGCGCGCGCGCCCACAGTCCGCGTGTCGGCCGAGCGCACCTCCAGGCGATTGAGCGCGAGGACGCCCGCGATGTCACCGAGGAGCCCCGGTCTGTCGTCGGCCACCACGATGACCGTGGTCGCCGCGGGAGAGGACTCCATCGACACCTGCAGGCCCGGTGCCTGCAGGAGCCCGGTGTCCGTCTCGGCGACAGCGGGCTCGACGACGACCTCTCCGGCGAGGGTCGCACGCACCTTCGCGACGAGCGTCTCGATGAGGCCGGCCTTCCACTCGCTCCATGCCGCCGGTCCCGTGGCCGCGGCGTCGGCCTCGGTCAACGCATGGAGGAGATCGAGGGTACGTCGATCCGCCACGGCCACGGCGACCTGCTGGACCGTCGCCGGATCGTCGAGGTCGCGGCGCGTGGCCATCTCGGGCAGGAGGAGGTGATGCTGCACCAGCGTGACCAGCGTGCACGAGTCGCCCTCATCGAAGCCGAGCCTCGGAGCGAGGCGCTCGACGAGGGCCATGCCGACCTCGGTGTGATCCCCGGGACGCCCCTTGCCGATGTCGTGGAGAAGGGCTCCGACGAGCAGCAGGTCAGGGCGATCGACGCGCCTCACTCGCTGGCTCGCCTGCGCGGCCGTCTCCACCAGGTGCCGGTCCACGCGGAAGACGTGCACGGGATTGCGCTGCGGCGCCGAGCGCACGGGATCCCACTCGGGGATGAGCGGCGCGATCAGCCCCGCGCGATCGAGCGACTCCCAGGTCGGCACGAGCGCGGGCCCAGCACCCAGGAGGGACACGAAGGCGTCACGCGCACCGGGAGGCCAGGGGACCGGCATGGGCGCCGACTCCGACGCGAGCCGATGCAGGGTCGCCGGCGCGATGGGAAGACCCGCCTGGGCGGCCGCCGCGGCGACGCGCAGCACGAGGACTGGATCGCGCTCAGGCCGAACGTCGACGGAGAGGACCACCTCGCCGTCATGGGCCACGACCCCGTCCGCCAGCGGCACGCGCGCCGTCGCGGAACGGCGTACCCGGCGACCGAGGACCGTGCGCGGTCGGCTGAGTCGCTCGACGCGGTGCCAGGTGAGCTCGGAGGCGTACGACACCTCCCGCGCTGCCTGCGAGACCGCGCGCAGCAGCTCATCCGCGTCGACCATCCCCATCCGGACGGCCACGGCGTCCTGGTCCTGCAGGCGCAGGACATCGGCGGGCCGGCGCTCCTCGACGAGGGCCTCCTCGTGCAGGGCGTCGCGCATGTCGAGGAGTCGCTCACGCGCGATATCGACTCCCGCATGCGGTACGTCAGTCAGCCACGAGGCCGCCACCGCGCGGAGGATCGTCACATCGCGCAGGCCGCCGTAGGACTCCTTGAGGTCAGGCTCCAGCAGGTCCGCGAGGTCGCCCCGCCTGTCCCGCCGCTCGAGCACCGTGGCGCGCAGGTCCGGGAGGCGACGGCGCGCCAGCGCACGCCAGTCGCCGAGCACCGCGGCACTGAGTCGCTCGCCATGCCCCGGGTCCCCCGCCACCACGCGCAGGTCCAGCAGGCCCAGCATCACGCGCATGTCCTGCGCTGCCATACGCCGCGCCTGCGCGACCGTGCGCACGCTGTGATCGACACGGACCCCGGAGTCCCACACGGGGTACCACAGGCGCTCGGCGACATCCTCGACCGCGGAGGTGTCCGGTGTCAGCAGGAGCAGGTCGAGGTCGCTGCCCGGGGCGAGGTCGCCCCGCCCGTAGCCGCCGACCGCCACCAGCGCGCATCCGGCGTCCGCGGCCCCCGAGGCCGCGAAGACCTGCGACAGCCACGCATCGGTGAGATCAACGAGAGCCCGGCGCCGATCCGACCGGGAGAGCCCGACGGGGACGGCTGTGCCGTCCTGCACGGCACCGAGGGCCTCCTGGGCGAGGAGTCCGCGCCGGGCGTCCCGATAGGCGGTGGCGTCCACGGTCACCGGCTCAGATGGCGTCCACGCCACGCTCGTCGGTGCGGACCCGCACGATCGTGTCCACGGGCACGACCCAGACCTTGCCGTCGCCGATCTTGCCGGTCTTCGCTCCCGACACGATCGCCTCGACCACGGCATCGACGTCGGCATCGTCGACGACGACCTCGATACGGACCTTGGGCACCAGGTCAACGGTGTACTCGGCGCCGCGGTACACCTCGGTGTGCCCGCCCTGGCGGCCGAAGCCACTGGCCTCGCTCACAGTCATGCCGCGCACGCCGCGCTCCTCGAGCGCGGTCTTCACATCCTCGAGCTTGAATGGCTTGACGATGGCCGTCACGAGCTTCATCTACCTCTCCCCTCCGTGAGCGTGGTGCCCGACGCCGGCGAAGACTCCCCCGCCGCCGGAGTCCCCGAGTTCGTACGCCGTCTCCGCGTGAACCGCGAGGTCGATGCCCGCCTGCTCGTCATCCTTGCTGATGCGCAGGCCCACCGTGGCCTTGAGGATGAGGGCGAGCACGACGGTGATGACGAAGGAGTAGGCGAGCACCGCGAACGCGCCGATGGCCTGGGTGCCCAGGACTCCCCATCCCCCTCCGTAGAAGAGCCCATCCTTGCCCAGCTCGTTGACGTCGGTCGTGGCGAAGAACCCGATGAGCAGGCAGCCCACGATGCCGCCGACCATATGGACTCCGACGACGTCGAGCGAATCGTCGTACCCGAGTCGGTACTTCAGCGTGACCGCGAAGGCGCAGATGACGCCGGCCAGGAGGCCGATGATGATCGCCCCCCACGGGGCGACGAATGCGCAGGCGGGCGTGATGGCGACCAGCGCGGCCACGGCGCCGGAGGCCGCTCCCAGGCTGGTCGCGTGACCGTCGCGGAACTTCTCGACCAGCAGCCAGCCGAGGATGCCCGCGGCCGTCGCCACCATCGTGTTGGTGAACGCGAGCGCGGCAAGCTGACCCGCGCTCAGCGCCGACCCGGCATTGAAGCCGAACCAGCCGAAGAACAGCAGGGCGGCGCCGAGCAGGACGAAGGGCAGGCTGTGCGGCTTCATGGGCACCCGGCCGAAGCCGACGCGCTTGCCGATGACGAGCACGAGGGCCAGGGCGGCGGCGCCCGCGTTGATGTGGACCGCGGTGCCACCGGCGAAGTCCAGCACGCCGAGGTTCGCGAGCCAGCCGGCGCCGGATCCGCCCAGCTCGGTGTCGCCGAAATCGAACACCCAATGGGCCACCGGGAAGTACACGAGGGTGACCCACACGCCCGCGAAGATCCCCCAGGCGAGGAACTTCGTGCGATCCGCGATGGCACCCGTGATGAGGGCCACGGTGATGACGGCGAACATCAGCTGGAACATCGCGAAGACCAGCGCGGGGATCGGGTAGACGCCGCCGTTCACGGCGAGCTCGCCGACCAGCGACTGCAGGCCCGAGAGAGACAGGTCGCCCATGAAGCCGTTGCCCCCGTCGCCGAAGGCGATCGAATAGCCGAAGGCCACCCACAGGATCGAGACGATGCCGATCGCGAGGAACGACATCATCATCATGTTGAGCACGGCCTTCGCCCGCACCATGCCGCCGTAGAAGAACGCGACCGCTGGCGTCATGAGCAAGACCAGTGCCGCGGCCGTGAGCACCCACGCGGTATCGCCCGCGCTGAGCTCGACTCCGTCCACTTCCCACCTCCCGCAGACCAGGAAGGGTGCCGCCTCTCACCCCGTTGACTCCCGGAGTCTGGAGGCCCGACGTTGCCAGGAGTGGCGTGACGTGTTTCGCCGGCGTGACGAGCCGGCGCCCGCGGTTACGGTCGTGTTACGCCGGCCCGGCGTCGAGGAGCGCGTCGACGAACTCGTCGGCCCGGAAGGGAGCCAGGTCGTCCGGGCCCTCCCCCAGACCGACGAGCTTCACGGGCACGCCGAGCTCCTTCTGGACGGCGACCACGATGCCGCCCCGGGCAGTCCCGTCGAGTTTGGTGAGCACGATGCCGGTCACGTCGACGACCTCGGAGAAGACGCGCGCCTGGGTGAGGCCGTTCTGTCCGGTCGTCGCATCGAGCACCAGGAGGACCTCGTCGACAGGCCCCTGCTTCTCGATGACGCGCTTGACCTTGCCGAGCTCGTCCATGAGGCCGACCTTCGTGTGCAGTCGGCCGGCGGTGTCGATCACGACCGTGTCGACGTCCGCTTCCTTGCCGATGGTCACGGCATCGAAGGCCACCGCAGCAGGGTCGCCCCCCTCGGGGCCACGGACGACCGCTGCCCCTACTCGGTCGCCCCAGGTCTGCAACTGATCGGCCGCTGCCGCACGAAACGTGTCCGCCGCCCCCAGGACCACCGTCCGGTCCTCCGCGACGAGGAGTCGCCCGAGCTTGCCAGTCGTCGTGGTCTTGCCGGTGCCATTGACCCCGACCACGAGGACCACGGCAGGGCCGCCATCCCTCGTCGTGCGCAGGGAACGGTCCAGGCCGGGATCGACCAGGCTGATGAGCTCGGCGCGGAGCAGGTCGTGCACCTCCTGCGGCGTGCGCGGCGCCTCCGCGCGGACCTGGGTGCGCAGGCGATCCATGAGCTCCGTCGTTGCGGCAACCCCCAGGTCCGCGGTGAGGAGGGTCTCCTCGATCTCGTCCCAGGTCTCCTGGTCGAGGGTGTCGCGCGAGAGGAGTGCGAGCAGGCCCCTGCCCAAAGTGCTCTGGGACCGGGCCAAGCGCCGACGCAGCCGGGCGAACCGACCGCCCGCCGGCTCGGGGACCTCGATCTCCCAGACTGCTTCCAGGTCCTCGACTGCGGGCTCTTCGAGGACCGCCGTCGAGCCCAGCACCGACGAGTCGACCGCTTCCTCCACCGAGCGGCGCGGCGTATCGCGCGGGACGGTGTCGTCATCCCCGACTCCCGGGGCATAGTCGATCCCCGGCTTGGGCTTGGGCGTAGGCGCTCCCCGGCGGCCCCGCACGAGGGCGATGGCCACGACGAGCACCACGAGGAGGGCCACGGCGAGCCCGAGATAGATGACGAGGGAGTCCATGGCGCGATTCTCGCAGGCGACGAAGGGAGTTACGCGGGCACGGGATCGCGGTCGCGCAGGCGCTGGCCGACGACCTGGGTGACGCCGTCGCCTCGCATGGAGACGCCGTACAGGGCATCGGCGATCTCCATGGTGCGCTTCTGGTGCGTGACGACGATGAGCTGTGAACTCGTGCGCAGCTCATCGATGGCGTCGATGAGTCGCCCGAGGTTCACGTCATCGAGGGCGGCCTCGACCTCGTCGAGGACGTAGAAGGGGCTCGGGCGCGCCTTGAAGAGCGCAATGAGGAAGGCGACTGCCGTGAGCGAGCGCTCGCCACCGGAGAGCAGCGACAGTCGCTTGACCTTCTTGCCCGGCGGACGCGCCTCGACATCCACGCCCGTCGTGAGCATGTTGTCGGGGTCGGTGAGCACCAGACGTCCGTCGCCGCCGGGGAACAGCCGGGCGAAGACCCGCTCGAACTCACGGGCGGTGTCCTCGTAGGCCTCGGTGAAGACCCGCTCCACCCGCTCGTCGACCTCCTTGATGATCTCGAGCAGGTCCTGGCGCGAACGCTTGAGATCCTCCACTTGCTCGGTGAGGAACCGTAGCCGCTCCTCGAGCGCGGTGAACTCCTCCAGCGCCAGCGGATTGACCTTGCCGAGGAGCGCGAGCCCGCGCTCCGCCGACTTCAGGCGACGCTCCTGCTGCGCGCGGTCGTAGGGGTAGGGCTGCGGCTCGGGGGCTGCCGGGTCGACGACCTCGTCGGGCGCCGGCGGCGTCGGCGGCACGAGCTGATCCGGGCCGTACTCGGCGACCAGAGCCTCCGCCTCGATCCCGAACTCCTCGACCACGCGGGACTCCAACTGCTCGATGCGCAGTCTCTGCTCGGCGCGGGCGATCTCGTCACGGTGCACCGAGTCGGTGAGCCGCTCGAGCTCGGAGCCCATCTCGCGCAGGGTTGCGCGAACCGACTGCAGCTCCGCCTCACGGGATGCCTGCGCGCTCTCGAGGAGACGCCGCTCGGCATCCGAGGCCGCCAACGACATCTCCAGTCGTCGCAGGACGATGTCGATGCCGCGGGCCACGGCGCTCGCGACCTCGGCCTCGCGTGCGCGCCGCTCGCGGCGCTCGATGGCGCGGCGCCGGGAGGCACGCTCGCTTTGAGCCGAGCGCTCCAGCGCCTCCGCACGCGACGAGAGTGACGCCAGGCGCTCCTCGCCCGTGCGGACGGTGAGACGCGCCTCGACCTCGAGCACCCGGGCCTGCTCCAGCGACGCGGCCAGCGACTCTCGGCGATCCTCGACGTGGGCCTCCGGAGCCTCCGACTCCGCCGTGGAGAAGCGCGTCTCGAGGTCGACGAGGGTTGCCTCGTCGGCCGCCAGCGCCTCCAGGGCCGCCTGCTCCGCCGCGCCCAGACGGTCGGCCTCCGCCGTCGCCGATCGCGCGGCCTGGCCCAGCAGGCCCAACTGCTCGGCAACGGCCGCCAGCCTCGCGTCGGACTCGTGAAGCCGCCCGAGCGCCGCCTCGGCCTCCTCGGCCGCCTCCTGCTGCTGCTGCAACGCCGCGGCCAACTCGAAGCGCGCGCGCTCCAGCCGATGCTGCACGTCGTCCAGGGAGCGCTGCGCGTCGTCGACGGCCACCTGGATCTCCAGCAGCGTGGGCGCGTCACCCGAACCGCCGATCGCGTGAGTGGAGGTCAGCAGGTCACCCTCGCGGGTCACGACGGTCACGCCCGACGAGCGGATCGATCCCGCAGAATCCAGCGAGTCCACCAGGGCGACCGCGGCGAGCCGCGAGCGCAAGGAATCAAGGAGATCACGCGGCCCGCTCACGACATCGAGCAGCCATCGGGAGCCGGCCGGGGCCGGCGATGTCACGGTGTCGGCGGCATTCGCCCCGTCGAGGACGATCACCGCGGCGCGCCCGGCCGCGTCTCGGTGCAGCAGCATGAGTCCTGCGATGGCCGCCGCGCTGTCGCGCACGACCACGGCATCGGACAGCGGACCGAGCGCGGCCGCCACCGCGCGCTCGCATCCCTGCTCCACGGTGAGCATCGACGCGACGGATCCCACGACTCCGGCAGCATCGCCGGCCTTGAGCAGGGCACCCGCGCCGTCACCACGGGACAGGCTCAACTGCAGTGCCTCGAGTCGCGCCGAGAGCGCGGCACGCTCACGCTCATGATCGCGCTCGGCGTTGCGGAGTTGCTCGACGACTCCATCGGCCTCGGCAAGCCTGCGCTGGGACTGCTCATAGGCGGAGTCCAGGCCCATCTCCCCCGAGTCCAGTCCGGCCACCTGGCTCTCGAGGGCGGCAAAGTCGCGCTGGGCGGCGGCCGCTCGCGCGCGCGCGTCCTCGCGCTGCGCCGCCAGGCGCTCGATCTCCGCGGAGCGGGCCTCGAGCCGGGATCGGGCGGCGGCGACGCGGCCCGCGAGCCTCGCCATGCCCTCGCGGCGATCGGCCGTCGCGCGAGCCTCCTGCGTGACGCGACGTTCTTCGGCAGCGAGCTGCTGCTCCGCAGCGGCTCGGGCCTGGACGGCCTCCGCGAGGGCCGCGCGCTGGCGCTCCACCTCGCGCCCGAGCTCGAACTCCTCCGAGCGGACCGAGGCAGCCTCCGCCTCCAGTGCCTCGGGGTCGCGCCCCGACTGCGCTTCCTCCTCGACCTCCGGCACGATGAGGCGCAAACGCTCCGCAGCGAGCGACGAGGTGCCGAGCAGTCGCTCGCGCAGCGCGGACAGTCCGAACCACGTCTCCTGTGCCCGCGCCAACAGGGGTGCATCGGCCTGCAGGTCGGCCTCGAGGGCAGCCTCACGCGCCGTCGAGGCGGCGAGGACCGTCTCGACCTCCTGACGACGTTCGCGCAGGGCCGTCTCGTCGGCCACCTCCGCGGCTAGCGCCGATCGGAATCCGGCGAGGTCGTCGGCGAGCAGCCGCAGGCGCGAGTCACGCGCCTCCGCCTGGATGATCACGGCCCTACGCGCAACCTCCGCCTGCCGACCCAGTGGCTTCAACTGCCGGCGGAGCTCCGTCGTGAGGTCGGTGAGCCGGGTGAGGTTGCCCTGCATCGCCTCGAGCTTGCGCAGGGCCTTCTCCTTGCGCTTGCGGTGCTTGAGGACGCCCGCTGCCTCCTCGATGAAGCCGCGACGATCCTCGGGGGTGGCGTGGAGGATGGTGTCGAGCTGCCCCTGGCCGACGATGACGTGCATCTCCCGGCCGATACCGGAGTCGGAGAGCAGCTCCTGCACGTCGAGGAGGCGGCACGGGGTGCCGTTGATGGCGTACTCGGAGCCGCCATTGCGGAAGAGGGTGCGCGAGATCGTGACCTCGGTGTACTCGATCGGCAGGGCACCGTCGGTGTTATCGATCGTGAGCGCGACCTCGGCTCGGCCGAGGGGCGCCCGGCCCGACGTACCCGCGAAGATGACGTCGGCCATCGCGCCGCCACGCAGGGACTTGGCGCCCTGCTCTCCCATCACCCAGGCCAGGGCGTCGACGATGTTGGACTTGCCCGAGCCATTGGGGCCGACCACGCACGTGACACCCGGCTCGAAGGCCAGCGTCGTGGCGGACGCGAAGGACTTGAAGCCCTTGAGGGTCAGGCTCTTCAGGTGCACGCGACCCCTCCTGACGGCTCGCCCTCGACCCGGGCGCGGATGACGTCGTCACCCTACCCAGAGGAGGTGACGGATCGAGGACGGCGGGACCCTCAGCGGGAGTCCGCGACCCCCACCAGGGGCGGGAGGTCGCGCGGTGCGTCGTCGGCGGGCATTCCGAGAAGGCCGCGCAGCACGCGGACCTCGGCCTCGAGCTCGCGAACGCGGCCCTTGAGACGGCTGAGCTCGGCCGTGAGCCGAACGTCATCTCCGCCCTGCCCATACAGCGCCTTGGCCATGGCCATCCTCCTCGGGCCACCAGCGTGACAGTCGCCCGGCGCAGGCGTCAACCGCCCCGCGGCCGGCGCTGGCAGCGAGGACAGCGGTACGAGGAGCGGTTCATGAACGGCTCGCGCACGAGGGGAGTCCCGCAGCGCGAGCATGGCTCCCCTTCGCGGCCGTAGGCATCGAGGGAGCGGTCGAACCATCCGCTCTCGCCATTGACATTGACGTAGAGCGAGTCGAACGAGGTGCCGCCCTGCGCCAGGGCCTCACTCATGACGTCGCGCACGTGACCCAGCAGCGAGCGGACATCGGCGGGAGCCAGGAGGCGGGCTGGACGGTCGTAGTGCAGCCGGGAGCGCCAGAGAGCCTCATCGGCGTAGATATTGCCAACCCCCGAGATGAGCGACTGGTCGAGCAGGGACCTCTTGATGCCACTGTCGCGGCGACGCAGGGCGCGGCTGAAGGCCGTATCGTCGAATCGAGGGTCCAGTGGGTCGCGCGCGATATGCGCCACCGACGACGGCACTGCGCCACCGGCGTCGTCCTCCACGAGCGAGTCGACGTGCAGGCCTCCGAAGGTGCGCTGATCGACGAAACGCACCTCTCGATCAGCGTCGGACAGCCGGATTCTCACGCGGAGGTGCGTCTCGTCCCGGGCTTCGGTCGACGGGAGGAGCAGTTGCCCGCTCATCCCGAGATGAGCCACCAGCGCCCCGTCATCGAGCCGGAACCACAGGTACTTGCCCCGACGGCTCACGCACTCGATCGTGCGCCCGCGCAGGGCATGCGCGAAGGCGCGGCTCCCGGGCGTGTGCCGACGCACCGCACGTGGATGCAGAACATCCACTCTATCGATGAGACGCCCCGCGACGTACGGGTCGAGGCCGCGTCGGACGACCTCGACCTCCGGAAGCTCAGGCATCGCGCAGAGCCGAGTACGCCGCCTCCGCGGCGTACTGCTCGGCCTCCTTCTTCGAGCCTCCGCTGCCCTCGGGGAAGAGCTGGTCGCCCAGGCGGACGCGCGCAACGAAGCGCTTCGCGTGGTCGGGGCCGGACTCGTCGACGACGTACTCGGGAGCCCCCAGCGCGCCCTCCGCGGCGAGCTCCTGCAGAGAGGTCTTCCAGTCCAGTCCGGCGCCCAGGTCGGCCGCGCGGGCGATGAGCGGGTCGAAGAGCCCGTGGATCACGCGCTCGGCCGCCGCGAGGCCCTCGTCGAGGTAGATGGCACCGAGGAGGGCTTCCAGGGTGTCGGCCAGGATCGAGGACTTGTCGCGACCGCCGGTCGCCTCCTCGCCGCGTCCCAGCAGGAGGCAGTCGCCGACCTCCAGGGATCGCGACACGTCGGCGAGTGCGCGCGCATTCACCACCGCGGCCCGGTACTTCGCCAGGTGTCCCTCAGGCACATCGGGGTAGGTGCGGTACAGCGTCTCCGTCACGACGAGCCCCAGCACGGCATCGCCGAGGAACTCCAGGCGCTCATTGGTCGGAATCCCCCCGTTCTCATAGGCGTAAGAACGGTGGGTCAGCGCGAGGGTGAGCATCTCGTCGCTCACGTGCGCGCCCAGCCTGCGTGCGAGTTCCGCGGACCCGTCGGGAATCACGAGGCGGCCCCGCAGGAGTCACGGAGATCGCCCAGGGATCGAGCCTGGCGCGCCCGCTGCGGGTCGAGCAGCCATCCCTCATCGGCGAGCGCGTCGGCCACGCACAGCAGGGCGAGGGAGTCCACACGCAGGGCCGCGAGGGGAGTGTCGGGGCGCAGCGCCCCTGCCCCCCCGGAAGGCAGGCCGAGGACCCGGGCGAGGGTCTCGGCCACCGGGGGCTCAGCCGCGGGCATGGTCGGGGCAGGAGGCCTAGACGTCGAGGACGCGACGCTTGGCGTAGGTGCCGCAGGTCGGGCACACGGTGTGCGCCTGCTTCTTCTCGCGGCAGCGGGCGCAGGTCACGATGGTCGGCGTGGCGGCCTTCCACTGGGAACGGCGATGCCGGGTGTTGGAGCGCGATGTCTTTCGCTTCGGGACGGCCACGTCAGTCTTCCTTCTCGTTGTCCTGCAAGGCGCTGAGGGCTGCCCAGCGCGGGTCGGTGGTCTCGTGCCCATGGCCGGGATCGTCGTCGAGCCGCGCCCCGCACACGGAGCACAAGCCAGCGCAATCCTCCCGGCACAGCGGCGCGATCGGCAGTCGCGGGACAACCGCGTCACGCACCGTGGGCTCGAGGTCGATGAGGTCACCCTCGATCGATGGCGGGACATCGTCGTCGCCTTCGGGTTCCGGCACCTCCACGCGATGTCCTCGCGCGTCCTGTGGCGGGTACACGAACAGCTCCTGGATGTCCGCGTCCTCTTCCCAGGTGAACGGCTCCAGGCAACGGGCGCACTCTGCACGCACCGGGACCCGCACCGTCCCCGAGACGAGGACTCCCTCCACCACCGACTCCAGCCTCAGATCGAGGTCGAGGTCGGCGCCTTCGGGCACCGCAGCCAGCCCTGCGCCCAGGTCCCGTGGTGCGGGGATACTCCGGGAGATCTCCTGTAGGGCACCCGCCCGCCGGCCGAGGTCGCGAATGCTCACGACGAACGGCGCTCGGGGGTCGAGGGTGCTCAAGGCTCCTCCGGACTCCAGCACTGGGACCCGGCCACGTGGCCGGCCGCCGGACAGAATACGGCACTCGCGGGAGCCCGGGCGACACGCCCGAGGCCCCGCCGCCTCGGCTACGAGGGCAGTGGGCCTTCCTCGACGAACTCCTCCTCGACCTGGCCCCGGAGCTTGTCGCGGCCGCGCTCGACCGCGGCGAGCGTCTTGTGGAGGGTGATCTCGAAGGTCGCCAGACGCGCGTCGATGTAGTCGTCCGTCTCGTGTCGCATCCGCGTCGTCTCGTCCTCGGTCTCGACTCGGATGGCCTCGGCCTCTGCCACGGCGACGAGGTAGATCTCGTGCTGGGACAACATGCGGATCTGCTCCTCGCGAGCCTGGGCGATGAGGAGATCGGCCTCGCGGCGCCCTTCCGCCACGACGGCCTCGCGCTCGGCCAGCAGGTCGTCGGCCGCGCTCAGCGAGCGCGGCAGCGCATCGCGGATGTCATCGATGAGATCGAGCACCTGGGCACGGTTCACCATGCACGAGGCCGACAGGGGAACGGCCTTCGCCCGCTCCACGATCTGCGCGAGCTCATCGAGCCTCTGGTCGACGTCCACGGCCTCTCCTCTGCTGTCGCGCGTCAGTCCTGGGCCTCTAGTTTGGCCTGCAGTCGTCCCAGCACCGCATCCGGCACCAGGCCTTCCACACTTCCCCCGTGTCGTGCGACCTCCTTGACGAGGCTGGAGGACAAGTAGCTGTAGAGGGGGTTGGTCGAGACGAAGAGGGTCTCGACGCCAGCGAGCCGGTAGTTCATCTGGGCCATCTGCAGCTCGTAGTCGAAGTCGCTCACCGCTCGCAGACCCTTGACGATGGCCTGCACGCCGTGATCCTTGCAGTAGTCGACGAGCAGCCCGTAGAAGGAGTCGACCTCGACGTTGGGCAGAGGCGCGACCACCTCGCGCAGGATCTCGATGCGCTCGTCCACCGTGAACAGGCTCGACTTGGTCTTGTTGATGAGGACCGCCACGATCACGCGGTCGGCGATCGCCGCCGCGCGCGTAAAGACGTCGAGGTGGCCGTTGGTCACGGGATCGAAGGATCCGGGACACACTGCGATGCGCATCTGCCTCCGCCTTCGCTACTCGGCCTGGCGAGGCCCGAGGAAACGACCGTACCAAAGCGCCGTATCGCCGTAGTCCCGTCGACGCACGAGCTCCCACGGCCCGGCAGGCCATGGCTCCGCCGCATCGCGCGAGGGGCGCTCCACCACCGAGATCGCCCCGGTCGCGACGCTGCCCGACTTCGCCAGGTCGCCCAGAATGCCGCGCACCGCCTCGACGTCCACGGCGTACGGCGGATCCATGAGCACGAGGTCGTACGTCGTCCCCGCGGCGCGGGCGGCGAACGCCTCCGCATCGTCGGCGACCACGTGCGCACCAGGCAGGCCGACGGCATCGACATTGCCGCGCAGGACGGTCACGGAGGCGCGATCGCGCTCGACGAGGACCACCTCGGCCGCCCCGCGGCTTAGGGCCTCCAGGCCCAGAGCCCCCGAGCCGGCGTAGAGGTCGAGGACGCGCAGTCCCTCCCATTCGCCGAGCATGGCGTCGAGAGACGAGAAGAGCGCCTCGCGCACGCGGTCGGTAGTCGGGCGCGCTCCCCGCGGCGTCGACAGGCGCCGGCCGCCGGCCGAGCCCGCGATGATGCGCATGTCAGCCCTTCTCCAGGTAGTCGGAGCGGTCGTCGCGAGACAGCTCCGCAATGTGCTCGCGCAGGACAGGCGACCTGCTGAGGGTCGGATCGTCGGCGACGATCTCGATGGCCGCGTCGCGGGCCTCGTCGACGACGTCCTCATCGCGGATGACCTCGAGAAGGCGCAGGGAGGACCGCCGCCCGGACTGTGACGTGCCGAGGATGTCCCCCTCGCGACGCGCCTGCAGGTCCACGCGCGCGAGCTCGAATCCATCCGTGGTCGCGGCGACCGCGGCGAGGCGGCCGCGTGCCGGGCTGTCCGAGTCGGCGGCGGTGACGAGCAGGCAGAGACCGTCCTCGCCGCCGCGCGCAATGCGGCCTCGCAGCTGGTGCAGCTGGGAGATGCCGAACCGGTCGGCATCGAGGATGACCATGGTGGAGGCAGCGGGGATGTCGACGCCCACCTCGATGACCGTGGTGGCCACGAGCACGTCGAGGGCCTCGGGATCATCCGCCGGCGCCGCCAGGCGACGCATGGCCTCCTCCTTCTCCTCCGCCGGCATGCGACCGTGGACGGCACCGATCCGCAGCCCGGGCAGCAGCCGCTCGCGCAGCTCGTCCACGACGTCCAGGACGCTCGAGGTCGGTGCGCTCTCGGGCTCCACGGAGCCGATCTCCTCCTCCGATCCCGCGTCGTCGCCGATGCGCGGGCACACCACGAAGACCTTGCGCCCGGCCGCCACTTCCTCGCGGACCCGCTGCCAGGCCCGGGCGAGATGGGTCGGGTGCTCGCGGGGCGCGACCACATGGGTGGCAATGGTGCCGCGCCCGGGCGGGTAGGCATCGATGACGCTCACGTCGAGATCGCCGAAGACCGTCATGGCGACCGTGCGCGGGATCGGGGTCGCCGTCATCACGAGCACGTGCGGACGGGTGCCCTCGAGCGCCCGCGCCGCGAGAGCCGCGCGCTGCTCGACGCCAAATCGATGCTGCTCATCGACGACGACGAGGCCGAGGTCAGCGAACTCCACGGTTTCCTCGAGCAGCGCGTGCGTACCGACGACGATGCCGGCCTCGCCGCTCGCGATCGCCGCCAGCTCCTCGCGCCGTGCGCGCGCGCCCTGCGAGCCGGAGAGGAAGGCCACCCGGGTTCCTGCAGCGTCGCCGCCCAGCTGCCCCGCCTCCGCGAGCGGCCCGAGGAAGGCGCGCAGGGTCCTCAGGTGCTGCTGGGCGAGCACCTCGGTGGGCGCAAGCAAGGCGGCCTGCCCGCCCGAGTCGACGACCTGCAGCATCGCGCGCAGCGCGACGAGAGTCTTGCCGCTGCCCACATCTCCCTGCAGAAGTCGGTGCATCGGATGCTCGCGCGACAGGTCGGCCGCGATCTCCTCCCCCACGCGGCTCTGCGCCGAGGTGAGCTCGAAGTGGAGGCGCTCATCGAGGGCATCGAGCAGCCCGCCCCGCTGGCCAGGGCGCGCGAGCGCCCGCTGGCCCTCGAGGTCGTGACGACGCTGGGCCAGGACGACCTGCAGGCCGAAGGCCTCCTCGAAACGCAGTCGGCGCTGGCCTAGCTCGATGGACGCGCGCTCCGGCGGGCGATGCACGGCGCGCAGCGCGTCGGTGAGGCCCAGCAGCCCGTGTCGCATGCGCACCGCGGGGGGCAGCGGGTCGTCGACGTCGCTGATGGAGTCCAGAGCCAGTCGCACCGCCTGCTGGATGCGCCAGCTCGGCAGTCCCGCGGTGGCCGGGTAGATCGGGATGATGAGGTCGGCGAAAGCGGCCTCGGCTTCGGCGTCGTCGACTCCCGCATCGGGAAGCATGACGAAGCGCGGGTGCGCGAGCTGTCGAGTGCCTCCGTACGCCGAGACCGTGCCCGCGAAGAGGCCGCGGCGGCCCGGGCGCAGCTCCTTCTCCACACGCCACGGCTGATTGAAGAAGACAAGACTGATGCGGCCTTGCCCGTCGGAGACCACGACCTCGGTGATCGTGCCCTTGCGCTGAGTCATCCGGCGATTCGTCGCGGACACGACCTCGGCGAAGACCGTGGCATGCTCGCCCACCTGCAGGGTGGCGAGGTCGGTGAGCTCCCCCGGGTCGATGTAGCGACGCGGGTAGTGACGCAGCAGGTCGCCGACCGTCTCGATGCCCAGGCCATCCCGCAGGGCCTTGGCGGTCTTGCCACCCGCCACGACCGAGACGGGGGCGTTCATGCCCGCGCGCACCACGGCCCTACTCCACTCCGACGATGAGCGGCCACAGCGGCTGGCCGCCCGCGACGGCGACGAGGTCCATGCCCGGGTGCTGGGACTGCAGCCACTCCTCCAAGTCGTCGGACAGCCCGACTCCCTCCTCGCCGGTCACGAGCGTGACGAGCTCGCCCCCGGAGGACAGCAGGCGCTGCAGGACGGCGCGCGACACCTCGGGGACGCTGCTGCCGATCTCGACGATGTCGCCATCCGCGAGGCCCAGGACATCGCCCTCGCGGCAGGGACCGGCGGAGGTCATGGCCTCGCGCGAGGCCACGGTCACGGCGCCGTAGCGGGTGGCACCGGCGGCACGCGTCATCGCGACGACATCGTCGTCGAAGCGGGCGGCCGGGTCGTGCACGGCCGCGGCCGCGAGGCTCTGCACCACCGACCGGGTCGGGATGACCGAGACGCGAATGCCGGCACTGCGCGCCTGCTCCGCCGCGGCCTCGGCGACCGCGAGGGTGTCGGAATCGCTCGGCAACAGGAGGACCTCGGCAGCATTCGCGCGGGTGACCCCGTCGAGGATCTCCGCGGTCGACGGACGGCGGCGTGGCCGTGCCGGCACGACGACAGCCCCCTGCTCCGCCAGCAGGTCGGCGACGCCGGGGCCGTGGGCCACCACCACCACGCCTCGGCCGACGCGCGCCTCCGCGGGCAGGGCCGCCGGGAGATAGGTGACACGGATGCGATGGACACGGCCCAGGGCCAGCCCGGCCTCGATCGCGGCGCCGGCATCGTGCACATGCACGTGCACGTTCCACAGGCCCTTGTCGCCCGTGACGACCAGCGAGTCCCCCAGGGCGTCGAGCTGGTCGCGCAAGGCACCGGCGGCCTGGTCATCGCCCCCGAAGAGGTACATGACCTCGTACGACGTCTCCCCGCCTGCCGGAGCCACCGGCAGTCCGTGGGCTGCCGAGCCCAGCCGTGCGGCCACCGGGAGCTTCGGGCGCGCGCCGCGGCCAGGGCGGCGACGTCGCACCCCGGTGACGACATCGAGGAGGGCGTCGTACACGACCACGAGTCCCTGGCCGCCGGCATCGACGACCCCCGCATCGCGCAGGACCGGCAGCATCTCCGGCGTACGGTCCAGCGCCTCGCGCGCCGCGGCGGTCGCGCTCTCGACGACGCCCACGAGGTCGTCTTCAGGCCACTGCTCCGCAGCATCGGCAGCCGCGCGCGCGACGGTGAGGATCGTGCCCTCGACCGGATGCGCCACCGCGCGGTAGGCCTCGTCGCACGCGCGACGCAGGCCGGTGCGCACGATGGCGGCGGTGAACGGCGCTCCATCCGGTTGGTCCGCCAGCACCGACGACACCCCGCGGATGACCTGAGCAAGGATCACCCCGGAGTTGCCCCGGGCGCCCAGCAGCGCGCCCTGGGCGAAGGCGTCGGCCACCTCGGTCAGGCCGGGGCGGGGCCCTTCGAAGACCTCCGCGATCCCCGAGCAGGCCGACTCCAGGGTGAGGAACATGTTGGTCCCCGTGTCGCCATCGGGGACCGGGAAGACATTGAGGGCGTCGATGGCGGCTCGGGCCTCGCCGAGGGCCTCGAGGGAGGCTTCGGCCCAGGCGCGCACGGACACGGCATTGAGAGGCGGTGCCACCGGGTCGTCCACCCGCCTACCTCCCCTCACCCGGGCTCACGCTACCGGCCGGGGCGGCCCCATTTGAGCGCAGACGAGGGGCTCGGCTACCCTTCTCAGGTTGCCCGGGCACTCGGCTCGGAGCGCTGTCCAAGGAGAAGACCGTGGCTGCCACCTGTGATGTCTGCGGCAAGGGCCCCGGCTTCGGCAACAGCATCTCGCACTCGCATCGCCGCACGTCGCGCCGCTGGAACCCGAATATCCAGTCCGTGCGCACCCTCGTCGGCCGCACCCCCAAGCGCCTCAACGTGTGCACCTCCTGCCTCAAGGCAGGCAAGGTCACCCGCGCCTAGCGCCCTACGAGCGGAAGTGCTCGAAGCCGGCCACCTGGCTCGGCTTCTTCCCGTCGACGGTGACCGTCGGCCCATCCCCCGTCGCCTTCGCCACCACGCCGACGGCGGCGAACCCCGCGGGCAGATCGCGTCCCCGCGGGAAGGTCGCGAGCATCGCGTGATCATCGCCCCCGCCCAGGATCCACAGCAGCGGGTCCAGGTTGTACGCCGAAGCCGTGGTGAGGAGCACCTCGTCCATGGGAATGACGTCCGCATCGATGTCGATATCCACCCCTGACGCGCGCGCCATGCGCCCCGCGTCGATGAGCAGCCCGTCGCTCACATCCATGAGCGCGTGCGCTCCCGACTCCGCGGCGCGGATGCCCGCCGCATAGTCCGGCTCGGGGCGCCGATGCGCGTCGACGAGCGCGCGCGGCGATCGGAAGCCTCGCGACAGCACGGCAAGTCCCGCAGCCGCGCACCCGAGTCGCCCACTGACGGCGACGACATCGCCGGCCTTCGCACCCGACCTCAGCACAGGCGGACGGCCCTGCAGGTCGCCCAGGGCCGTCACCGACAGGAAAACCGTGTCCGCGCGCACGACGTCGCCGCCCACCAGGGCCGCGCCGGCGCGCTTCGACTCCGACACGAGCCCGGCCAGCAGGCCGTCGACCCACGCAACCTCCGTCTCCGGCGGCATGGCGAGCCCGACGACGAGCCCGGTGGGCTGAGCTCCCATGGCCGCGATGTCCGCGAGGTTCTCCGCGGCCGCCTTGACGCCGACGTCCTCGGCGCTGGACCAGTCCCGGCGGAAGTGCCGGCCCTCGACCAGGACATCCGTGGTGACGACCACGCGCTCATCCGGCGCCGCGAGGACGGCGGCGTCGTCGCCGGGACCGAGGATCACCGAGGCGCGTCGAGCCGGCGCGCCAACCGCCGCGATGATGCGCTCGACGAGGGCCAGCTCGCCCAGGTCGCCGACGGACTCGGCCATGGTCCCTCCGTCCTCCCCCGGTGCAGCAGCCGCTAGTCTCGGCCCACGTTCTGCGAAGGGGGTTCTCCGGTGAACGTACAGGCCTACATCCTCGTCCAGACGGAGGTCGGCACCGCGGGTGACGTCACCCGTGCCATCGCCGCGATCCCCGGCGTGACCCTCGCCGAGGACGTCACGGGCCCCTACGACGTGATCGTGCGCGCGGAGGCGCCCACGATGGACGATCTGGGGCGCACGGTCCTCGGCGGCATCCAGAAGGTCCCGGGCATCACCCGTACCCTCACGTGCCCCGTCGTCCACCTGTGACCGGGGCGGCCGTGGCCGCCCTCGCATTCGCCCTCCCGGTCGCAGCCTGCGGTCGCCAGGTCGACGTCGCGCCCCCCGAGAGCCCCTCGACGGCCTGCGCGTCCGTGACCTACCCGGAGACCGTGGCGGGCGCCGGGCGCCGCCCCACCACGCAGGAGGGCACGGCAGCCTGGGGCGAGCCGCCGATCACCCTGCGCTGCGGCGTGCCGCGTCCCACGGCCCTCGCGCCGACGTCGCAGCTCATCGACGTCGACGGCGTTGACTGGCTGCCGATCCAGGGACAGGGCGGTGCGGCGTTCGTGGCCGTGGACTGGCCGAGCGAGCAGGCGCCGGCGTACGTCGAGGTCATCGTCCCGGGCGCGTACGCCGCTCCCGCCGACGTGCTGGCCGACATCTCCCCGGCGCTTCGCGGCTAGCGCAGGCCGGTGCCCTTGCGCACGGCGTCGTCGACCAGGCGGTCCACCAGCGCGGCATAGTCGATACCCGTCGCACCCCACATGCGCGGGAACATCGAGATCGGCGTGAAGCCGGGCATTGTGTTGACCTCGTTGACGAGGATGCCGTCGTCGCGCACGAAGAAGTCGACGCGGGCCAGACCCTCGCAGCCGAGCGCCCCGAAAGCCCGAATCGCGAGGCGTCGCACCTCGTCCTCGACGGCCGGATCGAGCTCTGCCGGCACGATGAGCTCGGCGGCATCGTCCAGGTACTTGGCCTCGAAGTCGTAGAACTCGTGGCCGCCCGTGATGCGGATCTCCGCGCAGCGACTCGCCTGCGGAGCGCCGCTGGCATCGACGAGGACACCGCACTCGATCTCGCGGGCGTCGGCGACAGCGGCTTCCGCAATGATGCGCCGGTCTGACCTGCGCGCCTCCGCGATCGCGGCGTCCAGGCCCGCCGCATCGGCCACCTTCGAGATGCCGACCGATGAGCCCGCGCGCGCGGGCTTGATGAAGACGGGGAAGCCCAGGGCGGCGATGCGCTCCCGGCAGGCTGCGGGCTCCCGCTCCCACTCCTGATCCGTGATGACGACGTACGAGCCGACGGGAAGCCCCCCGTGGGCGAGCATCGCCTTCATGTGGCCCTTGTCCATCGCGGCGGCCGACGCGAACACGCCCGAGCCGACGTAGGGGATGCCGGCCATCTCGAGCAGTCCCTGGACCGTGCCGTCCTCCCCCCAGGGTCCATGGAGGACGGGGAAGACGACATCGATGCCGCGCAGGACACCGGGAATGCTCACGTCCGCGCCCACCGGCTCCGCCAGCAGCGCGACCGACTCCCCTTCCGCGACCGCCGGCAGCTGCCCGCCGGTCGCCTCGAGTGATCGGGGGTCGACCGACGCCTGGACCCACCGTCCGTCGGGACGGATGCCCACCGCCGAGACGTCGTACCGCTGCGGATCGAGCGCGCGCAGGATGCCGGCGGCGCTGAGGCAGGAGATCGCGTGCTCACTGCTGCGTCCCCCGAAGACCACCAGGACCCGCCGCCGATCGATCGCCACGGCAGCGACGCTATCCGTCGCGCGCCTCGCTAGTGTCGGCGCCATGCCGGAGGAGACCTGGTCGGTGGAGACGCGCCTCGTGCACTCGGGGCGGCCGCCCGCCGAGCCGGGACGGCCACTCAACTACCCGATCGAGCCGTCCTCCACCTACTACGCCGGTGGCGACCCCGAGTACGCCCGGGATGGCACCCACGGCATGGCGGCCCTCGAGGCCGCTCTCGGTCCTCTCGAGGGCGGGGAGGCGGTCGTCTTCTCCTCGGGCATGGCGGCGGCCAACGCGATCCTCGACCTGCTGCCCGCGGGCGCGCGGGTCGTGGCCCCGCGGTTCGCCTACACCGGCGTCGCCCTGCGCATGCGCGAGCTCGACGCGGTCGGACGCATTCGCCTGACGGCGCTCGACATCGCCGATACCGAGACCGTGCGCACGGCCTGCTCCGATGCCGACGCGGTCTGGATCGAGTCGCCCACCAACCCGATGCTCGAGATCGCCGACATCGCCGCCATCGCGGACGCCGCCGGCGAGGCGCTCGTTGTCGTCGACAACACCTTCGCCTCACCGCTCGGCCAGCACCCGCTCGCGCTTGGGGCCGACGTCGTGCTGCACAGTGCCACCAAGTCGATTGGCGGGCACTCCGACTGCCTGCTCGGTGCCGTGGTCACGGCGGACCCCGCGCGCCTTGAGGCGCTGCGGCTGCGCCGCACGCTCATGGGCGCCACTCCCGGCGCCCTGGAGTGCTTCCTGGTCCTGCGCGGCCTGCGCACGCTCTCGCTGCGGCATGCGCGCTCGCAGGAGTCGGCGCGCATCATCGCCGAGCGCCTCGCGGCGCACCCCGCCGTCGAGAGGGTGCGCTACCCCGGCCTGGCGGACGATCCTGGCCACGCGCTCGCGCACGCGCAGATGACCGGGCCCGGCACCATGATCTCGATCGAGGTCCGCGGCGGCGCCGACGCGGCCCAGTCGGTCGCGGAGCGCACGACGCTCTGGGTCCATGCCACGAGCCTGGGCGGAGTGGAGTCCCTCATCGAACGCCGTCGCCGGTGGGCGATGGAGAACCCCCTCGTGCCGGAGTCCCTCCTGCGCCTGTCCGTCGGCATCGAGGACCCGCAGGACCTGTGGGCCGACCTCGACCAGGCGCTGCGCGGCTAGTGCAGCGTCGCCTCTGCCTTGGGCGAGCGCGACATGAAGGCCGACAGCATGGCCTTGGGCGTCATGCCGTGGTGCACCACCTGGACCACCTGCTCGGTGATGGGCATGTCGACGCCGTGACTCTGGGCGAGGTCGAGGATCGACTGGCAGCTCTTGACGCCCTCGCACGTCTGCCGGGTGAGCGCGATCGTCTCGTCCACCGACAGCCCCGAGCCGAGATTCACGCCGAAGGTGCGGTTGCGGGACAGCGACGACTGGCAGGTCGCGATGAGGTCGCCCACCCCCGCCAGGCCCTGGAAGGTGAGCGGGTCAGCGCCCAGGGCCACGCCCAGGCGCGCCATCTCGGCGAGGCCGCGCGTGATGAGGGACGCCTGCGAGTTCTCCCCGAAGCCGAGGCCGGCCGCCATGCCATTCGCCAGCGCGATCACGTTCTTGACCGATCCGCCGATCTCCACCCCGACCACGTCGGTGGTCCAGTAGGGCCGGAAGTAGTCCGTGGTGCAGGCATCCTGCAGGCGCTGGGCGCTGTCGCGATCCGAGCACGCCACCGTGGTGGCCGCAGGCTGGCGCACCGCGATCTCGCGCGCGAGGTTGGGGCCGGACACGACCGCGACCCGGCTCGCCGGCACCTCGGCCACGCCCTCGATGACCTGGCTCATCCGTAGGGAGGTGCCGATCTCGATGCCCTTCATCAGGCTCACGAGCACGGCGTCGGCGTCCAGCATCGGGCGCCACGCCGCAAGGTTGTCGCGCAGCGACTGGGCAGGTACGGCGAGCACGACCAGTCCCGCGCCCTCGAGCGCCTCGCCGGCATCATCGGTGGCCCGGATGGCCGAGGGCAGTGCGATCCCGGGGTGGTACCTCTCGTTGGCGTGCTCGTCGTTGATCTCGCGAGCGGATGCCGGGTCGCGCGTCCACATGACGACGTCTCCGCCGGCGTCGGCCAGGACCATGGCGAACGCGGTGCCCCACGACCCCCCTCCCATGACGGTGACGCGGCTCATGGGTTCTCCTTCCGCAGCTGACGCAGCATGTCGGTGATGGCCGCCATGATGCGCTCGGTGGCCTCGTGCAAGGTGTCGGCGTCGAGAGGCTTGTCGTAGAGGTCGTCGAGGGCGACTGGCGGTCCCACGATGACGTGCATCGTCTTGCGCGGCAGGATCCGCAGTTCCTTCCTGTAGGGACGCATGACGGTGTGCGCGCCCCAGTGGGCCATCGGGATCACCGGCACCCGGGCCGTGAGGGCGATGCGGGCGGCACCGGTCTTGGCCACCATCGGCCACATGTCCGGGTCCTTGGTGATCGTCCCCTCCGGGTA
>JBPCSL010000013.1:0-9033 GCA_051007175.1 Candidatus Nanopelagicales bacterium | reverse complement strand
GGGCGCGCCCGAAGGGATTCGAACCCCTAACCTTCTGATCCGTAGTCAGATGCTCTATCCGTTGAGCTACGGGCGCTCGGCCGGACGAGTGTACCCGGCCCACGTGGGGGGTCCATGCGGGGGAAGGGCGCTCAGGGTGCATTCCCTCGCCGCCTGGCCCAGACTGCCAGGATGACCGACGAGCCGACACACCTCACTCGACGCGACGCCCTGCGCGGCGCCGCCGCCCTCTGCGGCCTATCCCTGCTGGCGCTCGGCATCACGGACGCCCAGGCCGACACCGACGGGACGCAGAAGACCCGCAGCGGCCAGGTGCGCGTCCAGCTCAGCAAGTACCCGGCACTCAAGAAGGTGGGCGGGGCGGCGTACATCGGGACTGTCGGTGATATGCCCGCGGCGGTCGTCCGCACCGGTACCTCGACCTACGCCGCCTACAGCCTGCTGTGCCCCCACGCCGGGGTAACGGTGCAGCGGTCAGGAACCGGCTGGTTGTGCCCTGCTCACGCCTCGAGGTTCACGGTGACAGGAGAGTTCGTCAGCGGACCCGCGGGTGTCCGACTAGGCCCCATCCCGTCCCGGCTCTCGGGGAAGGTCCTCATCGTCGGCTGACATGGACGCGCCCGCGGCCGGAATCCCGACCGCGGGCGCACCAGCGGAGGCGGAGGGATTTGAACCCTCGATGGGGTTTTTGCCCCAAACCCGCTTAGCAGGCGGGCGCCATAGACCGGACTAGGCGACGCCTCCCCGGGGTGCGAACACCCCTTGAGGGGGTGTCTCCACCCCCGACTAGCCGGGTCAGGTTACCCGGTCGGCACCGGACAGGGCACACTGCTGTGCCGTGAACGCTGAAGACCCCATGGTCTCCACCCTCGTCATCGATTGCGGGGGCGGCGGCATCAAGGCCACGGTGCTGGACGACTCCGGCACGATGCGCGCCCAGCCGATCCGGGTCGCCACGCCGTACCCCCTCACGACGAAACTCTTCGTCAAGACCATCGTCGAACTTGCCAAGCAACTGCCCCATGCGACGCATGCCACCGTGGGACTCCCCGGGATGATCCGCCACGGAGTCGTGGTCGCCACCCCGCACTACGTGACGGTCAAAGGGCCCCGCACTCGGGTCGATCCCGACCTCGTGAAGCAATGGCACGGATTCGACGCGCGCGAGTCTCTGCGCGAGGCGCTCGGCATCCCGGTCCTCGTCCTCAACGACGCCGAGGTCCACGGCGCCGGGGTCGTGGCGGGCAAGGGCCTGGAGCTCGTGCTCACTCTCGGCACCGGCCTGGGCTGCGCCCTCTTCGACGGCGGCCGGCTAGCGCCTCACCTGGAGCTGTCACAGGCTCCCGTGCGCTGGGGCCTGTCCTACGACACCTACATCGGCGAGCACGAGCGTCGTCGGCTCGGTGACAGCCTGTGGTCCCGTCGCATCGTGCGCTGTATTGACGGCCTCCGGCCGATGTTCCTGTGGGATCGCCTCTATATCGGCGGCGGAAACTCCCGGCACATCACGCCGTCACAGATCATCAAGCTCGGCGACGACACCGTCATCGTCCCCAATGCCGCCGCGCTCGTCGGTGGCGCCCGTGCCTGGCAGCTGCACGTCGAGCATCCCTAGGCGCGTCGCAGGACCGGTCGCGTGAGGCAGGTCGGACCGCCCTCGCCCTTGGTGATCTCACTGGCCGCGTAGACATGCACCTCGCAGCCCGCCGCAGCCAGAGCCGTGGCAGTGGCGTCATTGCCCGAGGCGATGACGACGACCCCCGGAGCGACCGCGAGCACGTTGCCACCCAGGCTCAACCAGTCCTCCTCCGGCACCGACAGCAGCTCGACGCCGCGGCGCCGCAGCTCCTCGAGCATGGCGACCGGGGCGAGCCGCTCATAGACGACCGCGAGGTCCTCACGCACGGGCGACACCACGGACATGAGGTGCAGGCACCACTCCGGCCCCTGATCGTGCGGTACGTCGTACACCTCGACACGCACGTCACTCGGCCTCAGCAGCTCGACGAGTTGGGCGACGGCGGTCGCGTTGGTGCGATAGCTCCGGCCCACGGCAAGGGTCGCGTCGTCCATCCAGAACATGTCGCCGCCATCCGCGGTCGCATTGCCGGTCAGTGCGCCGACGACCGGCACGTCCGCGGCCGCGAGGTCAGCGCACAGGCGCTCGGGCTCGCCGACACGCACCGGCTTGCCCGCGCGCAGTTGGATGACGCCGTTGCCGACGACGAAGGCCGGGTCGTAGACGAAGCAGGAGTCGGGAAGGCCTTCGAGGGCCGGCAGCTCCAGGACCTCGCAGCCCAGGCCGCGCAGGATGCCGGCGAAGGCCGCGTGCTGCTCGAGCAGCAGGTCGATATCGAGCGGCTGCGCCCAGTGGGCCCGCTCGAAATCGGACCCCGGGGACGGCGGGCGCACCGCCACGCGGCGCAGGGGCGCCACCATCGACGTCACTCCGTAATCCACGCCAGCCTCCGCTCTCTAGCGCTGCATCCGGCGGAGCAGCGAGGTGATGCGCATCTGGTTGTAGCGCAGCACCAGGAAGAACACCATGTTGCCGACCCCGACGATGAGGAACCACAGCAGGTTGAACTGCCAGGGGTTGAAGGGTACGACGACCAAGAACGTGAAGGCCGAGAAGAAGTGCACCCACTCCCCGCGGCGCACCTCGACGAGATAGGCCTCCAGGCTGGCCGCGTCGATGCCGTAGAGCGACGCCTTGCTCTCCCCGCCCAACCAGGAGCCGCCCTCAGGCAGCCACTTGGCGAACCACGGGATGCCCACCCGGCGATACCGGCGCGGGGTGTCCCAGCGCGTGAGCCGCAGGGGGCCAATATCCCGGGCGAACCAGCGATGCGGGCAGCGCGGGGCGATGAATCCGATAGCGATCGCGAGCGCCACGAGGATGAGGAAGTCGACGAGCAGCAGCAGCGCCGACGACGAGTCCACGTCCGCATCCAAGCGCAGGACGCGCTCCGGCGGGCCAGAACCCCTGTCCGCCGAGGCGGGCCGCAGCCCGCTCCGGGGGAGAGGGCGCGGCCCACCGCCACTGCGGAGGGAGTGGGATTTGAACCCACGGAGACGGGTTACGCCTCAACGGTTTTCAAGACCGTCGCCTTCGGCCGCTCGGCCATCCCTCCCCGCCGCGATCTCGCGATCGCAGCCCTCGCACCCTACCCGGCGTTCGGATCGACCCACTCGATGGCGGAGTCATTCACCGCGATGACGGCCCATGTCCCGCGATCGTCGGCGGTGGTGAGCTTGTATGCCGGCAGGAGGAGCAGCGTGCCGTCCGGCTGCCAGTACTGCGCGAGCGTGGGCTCGGCACCGGTGACGGTGATCGGGTCCCACCACAGTTGCACCTTCGTCGGGTCGCCTTGCGGCGCCGAGGCCGTCGCGTCGCTCGTCGACGACTCCGTGCCGCGCGCCTCCCCCACCATCGGCATGGGGCCGCCATAGTCGAGCGGGGTCGGGCCGAAGGCCGAGTATCGCGGATCCTGGGTGCGCTGCACGGCCGTCAACGCGCCCACGATCGGGTAGCCCGGCACGGGCTCAAGTCCGGCCGCGAAGCCGTTCGCCCACACCGCCGACTTCGCGCCGAAGGTGAAGCTCCAGGACAACTGTGTGCGATTTCCATTGACGCGCTGCCATGCGGTGGCCCAGGTCGTGTAGTCATCGGACCCCGCCTCCCACTCGATGTCGATGCCGGCTGCCGGGTCCTCCGTGACGCCCGCGCTCGCGAGGATCTTGCGTGCCGCGCGCACGGCGTCCTGCTCCGACATTGGCTTCTGCTTCGGGTCGCAGGACTCGGGGGCGGCCGGGGACACCCCCGCGGCACCAACGGCATTGCCGGAGGATGCGTCGGCGGGCGCGGGGCTGACGCCACAGTCGTAGGGGCTCTGCGTGGGGTCGGAGTAGGACCACGACACCATCGCATCGTTGCTCACCCAGATCATCGGACCGCTGCCGTCGTCGGGCCCGACGATGACCGAGCCGTCCTGCTCGCGCGGCTCGCCGGAGACGCCGAACGCCGCCGCAAGTTGGCGGGCCAGCGCGATGGTGTTGACGCCGTCCGACACCAGTCGATAGCCGGTCGCGGCGCCCGGCTCGTCGGGCAGCGAGGGATCCGGGAGGAAGGCCGATCCCCAGCCCCAGCCCGGGTAGACGGACATCTTGGCGTCGGCTGTCCCGGCGGCCGACATCGCGGCAGGCGCGCCCATAGGGCCCGCGTTGCCGCCAGCTGCCACGCCAGGCGCGCCAACGGACGGCATCTGCGGGGAGTTCGGGGAGGTGCCGATGACCGGCAAGGAATTCTCCGCGACCGGCGCGGAGGCCGCGGTCACGGTCTCCGGCTGGGGCGCGGTGGCACGCCCGATCGCGGCACTCGCGACGGCCGTGCCGGCGAGAAGGGCGACGCCGGCAGCGATGGCGCCTACCGTAAGGGCGGCACGCCGACGCTTGAGCGGTACGACGTTCCCCTCGGCGAGCACCTTCGCCCGGATCTCCGCGATCTGCGGGTCGGGAGCGTCGGCTGCGGGGTCCGCCGCCTGAAGGCGAGCGATGTTCGGGTCCTGATCGGCCATGGTGGGCACCTCCACCTAGGTCTATGTCAGGAGCCGCTCGATCCTTGCACCGGGCCCGCGATCCCCTCGGGGGCGTCCGCGCCGTCGATGGCCTCGGCCAGTCGCGCGCGGGCGCGTGACAGGGCAGCGACGGCTCCGCCCTCGGTCACCCCGAGGGCGGCCCCGAGCTCGACACCCGACAGGCCTTCCCACGCCGCCAGCCGCAGGACCTCCCGGTCGCGCGGCGAGAGCGTCCGCCACGCCTCGGCAAGCGCGGCATCGCGGGTCACGAGGTCAGCCGGGTCGCTCTCGTCGATCTCGTCGAGGGCGCCCAGGTCCTCGACGGGGATGTCGGTGCGCCGCCGACGATGATTGGCCAGCACGCGCCGGGCGACGGCGTACAGCCAGGGCAGCGCAGCATCCGCGGGGATCTCCGCGCGCTTCTGCCACGCGATGAGGAAGACATCGGCCGTGAGATCGTCGGCCGTCGAGGCCGGATCAGCGGACGCGGCCAGCCGTCGGAAGAGGTAGCGCTGCACGGGGACGGCGTACGCGTCGAACAACTCGTCGAGCTCCACCACTCCGCCTCCTCGGGACCAGTCTGCCGATGCGACGCATCCGAGGCGCCGCCGGATCCCCCGAAGTCACGCGGAGGGGCCGGAATTGAATCCCAGTCGCCCTGCCTCATCGGGGACGTCGATATCGTCGGCGGCCCCCCACGCGTCGATGATCGACACCACCGTCAGCGGGCGCAGGTCATCCAGGACCTGGCGGATCGACATGTTCGCGGCATCTCCGTAGCGCGCCAGCACCGCGCGCAGCGGCGCGACCTCGTAGACCGCGGTCATCGGCTGCTCGCGGCCTGACGAGTCCGTCACCACCGCCGCCGCAGCACCGTCCATCACCTGCCGCAGAGCCGGAACAGCGTCGGCGCCCTTCGGCGCATCCCCCGCGAGGACCGCAACGTGCGTTGCCTCCGCGGGAAGGGCTGCCATGCCAGCAACGAGCGCTGCGCACGGCCCGCCTCCCGCGGGCATCTCGCGGGTCCAGGCGACGTCGGACGAGAGCGCTCGCTGCGGACCGACGACGATGACGGGATCCGCGACCGCAGCGGCCGCGCTCACCGTCGCATCGAGCAGCGTGCGTCCCTGGGCATCGCGCAGGTCGAGTTTGTCCGAGCCGAATCGAGTCGACGCGCCGCCCGCGATGACGAGGGCGGCTAGGGAGCCCACTGGGGCTTCCTCTTCTCGAGGAACGCCGTCATGCCCTCGCGCGCTTCGGCCGACGTGAAGAGACCTGCCGACATCTCCGCCGTCCAAGCCCACGCGTCATCACGCGGCATAGCGGGCACGCGACGCAGCAGCGTCTTGGTGTTGGCCACGGCCTCTGGACCGGCGAGCAGGAGCGCGTCCGCATAGCCCTGGACGGCCGCGTCGAGACTGTCGGCCTCGACCACGGCTGTCACCAACCCCGCGTGCAGGACGCGCTCGGCCGTCACGCGCTCGCCAGTCAGCAGGAGCTCCTGGGCATCGCGTCGGTGCATCACCTGCAGGCACACCACCGAGATGATGGCGGGAGCGACGCCGACGCGGACCTCGGAGAACGCGAACTTAGCCTCCGTGGACGCGACCGCGATATCGCAGGCGGCAACGAGTCCGTTGCCGCCACCCGCCACGTGTCCCTGGACGCGCGCGATGATCGGCTTCGGGTGGTCGAGCATGTCAGTGAGCAGGCCCACCAGGCCGGTCGTGCCGCCCGCGGCAAACCCGCCCTCGGTCGCCGCCACGGCTCCGGCGAGGTCCGCACCGGAGCAGAAGGTCGTCCCGCTGCCGGTGAGGACGACGACGCGTACGGCATCGTCGCTCGCGGCATCGGCAAGGAGCTCGCGCATCATGCCCATGGACTCGAGGTCGAGTCGGTTCTTGGCGTCGGGGCGGTTGAGCGTGATCGTCGCGACTCGGTCGGCGACGGCGTACGTCACCGGCTGATCGCTCACTTCTTCCCCATCCCCTCGAGCATGCTGATGATGCGCAGCATGACCTCGTCGGCGCCTCCGCCAATCGACATGAGTCGCGAGTCGCGGAAGTAGCGCGCCACCCACATCTCCTCGGCGTAGCCCATGCCGCCGTGGAACTGGACACAGGCATCGGCCACGTCGCGAGTGAGGCGACCGACCTTCAGCTTGGCCACCGTCGCCTGGCGCGTCACGTCCTGGCCCGCGAGGTAGAGGTCGGCGGCATACTGGAGGAAACCGTCCATCGCGTCGACGTCGGCGTAGAGCTCGGCGAGGCGGTACTGCAGGTGCTGGTTCGCGAGCAGCGGCTTGCCGAAGGCCACGCGCTGCTGCAGGTACTCCTTCGTGCGGTCCAGGGCGCGACGCGCCCCGGCGAGCGCGATGTAGGCACCGACTAGGCGCTCGTCCTGGAACTGCGCCATCTGCTGCTGGAAGCCCATGCCCGGCTCGCCGATCGTGTTGCTCACCGGCACGCGCACATCGTCGAGGACGATCTCCGCGGTGTCGCTGGACCGATTGCCCATCTTGTCGATCTTGCGGCCCACGCTGAAGCCCGGTGTGCTCGTCGGGACGACGATGAGACTCATGCCGTGGTAGTCGCCCGGCTGCGAGTCACCCGTGCGCGCGAGGAGGCACAGCCAGTCGGCCTGCGTGCCGTTGGTGATCCACATCTTGCGGCCATTGATCACCCAGTCATCGCCGTCGCGCACGGCCCGGGTGCGGATACCCGCGACATCCGAGCCCGCGTCGGGCTCGCTCACGGCGATGGAGCACACCATCTCGCCGCGCAGGGTCGGCTCGAGGTAGGTGCGCTTCAGGTCGTCGGAGCCGTAGTGCGCGAGCGCCGGCGTCGCCATGGACGTCTCCACCGCGATCGCCATGGGCACGCCCGCGCAATCAACGCGGCCGAGCTCCTGCGCGAGCACATAGGTGAAGGAGTGGTCTGCGCCGCCACCGCCGAACTCCGGGTCGTATTCGAGGCCGAGCGCGCCGATCTCTCCGAGCTTGGGGAAGAGCTCATGAGCGGGGAAGATGCCCGCCTCCTCCCAGGCGTCGACATAGGGATTGATCTCCTCGTCGACCAGCCTGCGCACGGACTTGCGGAACTGCTCGTGCTCCTCGCTGAACTGCATCAATTCCTCCTCATCGGCGTCGCGAGGCCCAGGGAAGCGGCCCAGAGCGTGGTCAGGGTGCGGACGGCCACGTCCTCGTCGTGCGCCTCCCCGCGGCCGAACCAGTGGCGCGCGAAGCCCTCGACCATGGCGCATAGCGCGGCTGCCGCGACGTGTGAGTCGAGGTCGGCGCGCGCCAGACCGTCCGCCTGGAGGTGGCGCAGCGTTGCGGCCACACGGTCGACATGCGCCGCACGCAGGCCCGCGAGGACCGCGCGGAAGGACTCATCGGTCGTGGCCGCCTGCTCGACGACCTCGAGCAGGCGCGCATGCGCGCGGTAGGCATCCAGGTAGGAGCGGTTCGCGCGCTCGATGCGGCTCACCGGATCGGCGTCATCGGGGGTGCTCAGGGAGGCATACAGGCCGTCGACGAGGGAGTCGACCACGGCCATGAGGACCGCGTCCTTGGTGGCGAACCACGTGTAGACGGTCCCGTGGCTCACACCGGCGGCCTCGGCGATGTCGCCCATCCGCGTGCCGTCGTAGCCGCGCTCCTCGAAGACCCCGCGCGCGGCGTTGATGAGGGCATCGCGCGTGCGCCGACCCCGATCGGTGAGCGGAACGGCGCTCATGCGAGGTCCGTGCCGGGGTCAGGGAGCAGGTGCCGCGGGATCGACACCAGACGCGCGCGCAGGTGCTCTCCCAAGCCCTTCGCCTGCGGGTCGCTGCGCGCCGTCTCGGCCACGCCGCGGCCGAGCAGGCCGTGGATCACGACGTTGACGGCGTGCAGGTTGGGCAGCGGATGCACGTCGACGCCGAGCAGGGCTGCCTCCGGCAGTAGCTCGCGCACTCGATCGGGTGTGAGGAAGCCGTGCAGCCAGGCATACGCCTCGTCGCGATGCGGCACGGCCGCGGGGATCCACAGGCCGACATTGGCGTCGCCGCCCTTGTCGCCGCTGCGCGCGCCGCAGAGCGTGCCGAGAGGGACCACGACCTCCTCGCCGTCGCGCACCATGGGCATCGAGGCCGGCTCGACCTCGACGAGCCGAGACGTCTCCTCGCGCCAGTGCGTGGGCAGCGTGATCGCCTCCCCGTCGACGGCCACCGACACCGGGACGGCACGGCGATCGACGGTGGTGGGCCAGTAGACGCCGTACGGCGTGCCCTCGCCGGGCGGCGCGGTGGGGAACATGCCGGGATAGGACGCGAGGGTCGACTCGATGACGGACGTGGTGAAGGGCTTCGCCACGGCCTTCGGATCGGCGTCGCGCACCGTGATGCGCAGCAGCGACTGCGCCTGGTCGGCGGTCTCCGGATCGGCGTACGCCGTGGGAGCCCAGTCGACGTCGAG
>JBPCSL010000012.1:0-11488 GCA_051007175.1 Candidatus Nanopelagicales bacterium | reverse complement strand
GACAGTCGCATGGATGCCGCTGGAGAAGACGGCCCACCACACAACGATGACGAGGGGCACGTAGATCCACGGGCTGCGCACTCGGCGGCGCTGGAGCAGCCAGTAGACCGCGAGCAGGCCCACGGCGAGCAGGAAGTACGGAAGGGAGAAGCCCTTCGAGTAGAAGATCGCGATGATCGTGATCGCCCCGAGGTCGTCGACGACCGCGAGGGTGAGGAGGAAGGCCCGCAGGGCGATGGGCAGTCCCCGACCGACGACCGCGAGGACCGCGAGCGCGAAGGCGATGTCGGTGGCCATCGGCACGGCCCAGCCGACGAGCCCGCTGCGATCCCCCGACGTCATGACGATGACGGTGAAGATCGCGGCCGGCAGGATCATGCCGCCGAGCGCTGCGGCGATGGGCACGGCTGCCTGGGCGGGCTTCGACAGCGTCCCGTGGGTGAACTCGTGCTTGAGCTCCAGCCCCGCGACGAAGAAGAAGACAGCGAGGAGGGCGTCGGCCGCCCAGGTCGCCAGGCTCAGGTGCAGGCCGAGCGCGGACGGGCCCACCTCGAACTCGCCGAGGGCGGCGTAGGCATCACCCCACGGTGAGTTCGCCCAGGCGATCGCGATGACAGCCGCGAGGAGCAGCAGGACGCCGCCGATGGTCTCGCCGCGCAGCGCGCGCAGCAGCCACACGCGCTCGGACAGGGAAGGCCGCTCGAAGATCTCGTGGCTGGTCTCGGCGTTCACTCAGTCCCCTTCGGCGCGCGACAGTGACACGCCGACCAGGCTTCCCGGCTCACCACGTCCAGCCTAACTCGTCGTCTCGGGCGGCGCGGGTGATGTTGCCCTCCTTGGCCTTCTGGGTGAAGCCCAGCGCCGTGGGGGTGTGAGCATGGGAGCGTCCCGTCGCCGTCATCCGCGGGATTCGGATCCGGATTCGTGCACCGCGGACAACTCCCTCGGAGGCTCGTCGGTCGGCTCTAGATGTGTTGCACGGAAGGCCCCGTACTTCTAGGCTCCGCGCGACGCCCTTGACCAATTCGCGCCACGTCTCGATCCTCCTAGTTCTTGCGAAGGAGTGCCATGAAGGCTCCCGTCATTGCCGGAGTCGCCGCCAGTGCGATTGTGGCCGGCCTTATGTTCGCGCCAGTTGTGCAAGCCGCCCCTGACATGTGGTCGGCGGCAGCCTCCCAGGGTGCGCCGGCCCGGGTGCAGCCGTCCGGGCACGCCTTGGTCCGGATTGAGAACGGCTCCGCCATGACTGTCCGGAAGGGAGCCGGCCTCTACCGGGTCGTACTGCCGAAGCGCGCCGCCGTCTCGTGGATGGGGGAGGTCGGCAGGGAACTCTCCATCGGGAAGTTCTCCCCCAAGGCCCTGGTGGCTGCATGGGGAAGGCTTGGCCATCGAGACGGAACGCGTTCCCTGACGACGTTGACCTATGTGAAGCCGGGCGAAAGCAGTCCGACCTTCGTCCTCGGCCATATTGCCAAGCCCCGTGTGAGCGCGACGGGACAGCTTTCCTTCCTCGCGAAAGTCCTGAGCCCCCTGCCGCAGACAATGCCGAATTTCACGGTGAACATCGCGCGCCCGGCCCCGGCCGTGCAGCAATTCGTGCGGTCGGCCGACGATTCTTACCCCTTGAGCCTGCCCATCAGCATGGCCTCCAACAACGTGGGCATCCAAGCCACTGTGACGGGCAACTACACCGCGTCAATCGCCTGGGTAACCGTGAAGGACGGGATTGCCACGGAATGCCCGAGCCTGCCCGTGTTCGGCCTGGATTTCTACAAGGAGGGGCGGCACTCCTTCAGTGGAATGTGCGGAGATGTCTTCTGGGCTCCGAACGGCACCTATGGGCCAACCGCAGTTTACTTGTATCCGCCGGAAATGTATGACCATGGATACATCTACCTAGTTGAGTCATTCCAACGCAGCACGAACGGGGCAATCTTCAACTGGTACTTCGGGATCGGGGCATGGTGCGCAGGAGGGCAGCCACCGGACGCAACAGGTTTCTGCCCCTTCTTCGCATGATCTAGGAAGCAACATCCCACTGGTCGACGCTCATGGGCTGGGGATCAGTCCTCGCTGCCACCGCCGTGCAGGCCGATGGCAATGAGGTTCATGACCTGCGGATCGGCGAGGGTGGTCGCATCGCCGAGGGTCCGGTTCTCCGCGACGTCGCGCAGCAGGCGGCGCATGATCTTGCCCGACCGTGTCTTGGGCAGCTCGGGCACGACCATGATCTGCCGGGGCTTGGCGATGGGGCCGATCTCGTGGGCGACGTGATTGCGCAGCTCGGTGATGAGCTCGGTGCCGTCGGCACCCTGCTCGACACCGCCGCGCAGGATGACGAAGGCCACGATGCCCTGCCCCGTGACGTCGTCGGCGGCGCCGACGACCGCGGCCTCGGCCACCGAGGGGTGCGAGACGAGGGCTGACTCCACCTCGGTGGTGGAGATGCGGTGGCCGGAGACGTTCATGACGTCATCGACGCGGCCGAGCAGCCAGATCGCGCCGTCGAAGTCGGTCTTGGAGCCGTCTCCCGCGAAGTAGTACTGCGGCCAGCGCGACCAGTAGGTCTCGACGTACCGCTGATCGTCTCCCCAGATGCCGCGGAGCATGGACGGCCACGGCTCGGTGAGCACGAGGTAGCCGCCATGGCCGAGCTCGACCTCGCGGCCCTCGTCATCGACGATGGCGGCGCCGATGCCGGGCAGCGGGCGCATGGCGGAGCCGGGCTTGGCCGCGGTGACCCCGGGCAGCGGCGAGATCATGATCGCCCCGGTCTCGGTCTGCCACCAGGTGTCGACGATGGGGCAGCGGTCGCCGCCGATGACGTCGCGGTACCACATCCAGGCCTCGGGATTGATGGGCTCGCCGACGCTGCCGAGCAGGCGCAGCGACGACAGGTCGTGCTCCATCGGGATCTCGCGGCCCCATTTCATGAACGTCCGGATCGCCGTCGGTGCCGTGTAGAAGATCGTGACGCCGTACTTCGCGACGATCTCCCAGAAGCGGCCCTTGTGCGGGGTGTCGGGGGTGCCCTCGTAGATCACCTGCGTCGCGCCGTTGGCGAGCGGTCCGTAGACGATGTAGCTGTGGCCGGTCACCCAGCCGATGTCGGCCGTGCACCAGTAGATGTCGCTCTCTGGCTTGAGGTCGAAGACATTCCAGTGCGTGTACGCCGTCTGGGTGAGATAGCCGCCCGACGTGTGGAGGATGCCTTTCGGCTTCCCGGTGGTGCCGGACGTGTAAAGGATGAAGAGCGGATGCTCGCTGTCGAAGGCCTCCGGCTCGTGCGAGTCCGACTGGCGGTCGACGAGCACGTGCCACCAGATGTCGCGCCCGTCCACCATGTCGACGGGCTGCCCGGTACGTCGTACGACGAGCACGTGCTCGACCGACGGCGTCTGCGCGACAGCCTCGTCGACGGAGGGCTTGAGGGCCATGGCGGATCCGCGGCGGTTCTGCCCGTCGGCGGTGATGACGACCTTGGCCTGGGCGTCGTCGATGCGCGAGCGCAGCGCCTCGGCGGAGAAGCCGGCGAAGACCACGGAGTGCGGGGCGCCGATGCGCGCGCAGGCGAGCATGGCGACGATCGCCTCGGGGATCATCGGCAGGTAGATGGCGACGCGATCCCCCGCCTGCACGCCCAGCTCGGTCAGCGCATTGGCGGCCTTGCAGACCTCCTTCTGCAGCTCGGCGTAGGTCACCGCGCGGGTGTCACCGGGCTCGCCCTCGAAGTAGAACGCGACGCGGTCGCCGTGGCCGGCCTCCACATGCCGGTCGACGCAGTTGTAGGCGACGTTGAGCTTCCCGTCGACGAACCAGCGTGAGAAAGGCTTGCGCGACCAGTCGAGCACCTGGCTCCACGGCTGCTCCCAGTTGAGGCGCTCGGCCTGCTTCGCCCAGAAGGCGAGACGGTCCTCGGCGGCCTCGTCGTACATCCCGGGCTGGGCATTGGCCTGGGCGGCGAAGTCGGGGTCCGGCGGGAAGGCGCGCTCCTCGGTGAGCAGATTGGCCAGCGCGTCGTCTGTGTTCACGTCGTCCTCCTCCTGTGACATGGGCCACGGTAGTCGGCCGGGGATTGCCTCGTGGAGGCTTCCCGCGCGTCACGGGGAGCCTTCCCGGGCCCCGATGCGTCACTATGGGGAAGAGATAGCCCACCCCCGGAGGTCCTGTGCGTCCCCGCGTCCTCGTTCCGCTCCTGCTCGCGCTCGCCGCGGCCCTCGGGCTCGTGCTGGGCGCGGTCCTCCCGGGGTCGTCGTCCGCCCCCACGGCCTCCGGCTCGAGCGCCTCGCCCTCGTCCACCGAGTCCTCGTCCGCATCCGCTGACGCGGGCTCGGATTCCGCGACTCCGTCGGCCTCGGCCGAGGTCGGGCAGGTCATGGGCGACGGCGGCGGGGTGTCGGCGGTCAACATGCCGCAGCCGGACTTCCCGGTCACGAAGCTCGCCCCGGGCGAGAAGCCCCCGCAGTTCGTCGTCATCTCCTTCGACGGCTCCTGCAGCAACGACATCATCCGCCACTACCTCGACACGGCCGACCAGGTGGGCGCGAAGTTCACGTTCTTCGTCTCGGGCCTGTGCCTGCTGCCGGAGGCGCAGCGCTACCTCTACGAGACCCCCGGCCGCGATGCCGGGTCGTCGGCCATCGGCTTCGCCGATGATGCGCAGGAGGTCGTGCAGCGCATCGCCAACTACACCGAGGCCTACAACAAGGGCCACGAAATCGGCACCCACTTCCTCGGCCACTGGTGCGAGCCCAACGATGGCTCCGTGAACTCGTGGGGCACTGCAGAGTGGCAGAGCGAGTTCCAGCAGGACATCGGCTTCATGGACAACTGGGCGGCGAACAACGGGGTGACCAATCCGACGCCGCTGCCCTTCAATCACAGTGTCATGCAGGGAGCGCGTACGCCGTGCCTCGAAGGCCAGCGTGACGTGATGTACCCGATCTTCGCCGAGAACGGCTTCACCTACGACGCGTCCAATCCGGGGATGCTCCAGTGGCCGTCGAAGAACGATTACGGGCTGTGGGAGTTCCCGCTGCAGACGATGAAGGTCGTCGGCTACGACACCTCCAACCTGTCGATGGACTACAACTTCCTCTGCGCGCAGAATGACTGCCAGCAGCAGGCCGACCAGGCCACGTGCGACAAGATCGAGCAGTCGACGTACGACTCGCTCATGGCGGCGCTCGGCGCGGTCTACAACGGCAATCGCGCGCCCTTCTTCTTCGGTAACCACTTCAACACCTGGGCGTGCGGCGCCTACCAGAATGCGCTGACCCGCTTCATCATCGACGCCAAGGCGATGTATCCCGACGTGCAGTTCGTCTCCAACGCCGACCTGGTGAAATGGCTCGACGCCCAGGATCCGGCCGTGCTGAAGAAGCTGCAGGCCGAAGGGGTGCAGGAGTACTGAGCGATCCCCTCGCCGCCCTCGCCGCCCTCCCGGGGGTGAGCGAATCCTGCGCGGCAGCGCGCGATGAAATCGACGCCCTGCTGTGGGACCGGGGGATTCGAGCGCGCGCCGCCGAGGTCGCCCGGGCATCCGCGATGCAGGGGGCGCAGGACAGCGCCGCTCTCGAGGGCGCCGAGGTCACGATCGTCGACGACTCCCCTCTCGGCCGCGCCCTGTCAGCGGCCATCGACGTCACGACAGAGGTGCCGTCCCAGGTCGACGTCTGGCAGAGGGCGCCGCTGCAGGTGCTCGCGCGACTGCATGCCGTGGCCGCCCACTCGTTCGCGGACGCCGATGAGCTTGGGCGCCCGCGATCCTCCGACGACGTCATCGACCCGCTCCACATCGGATCCCTTCCGCCCGCGGCCGACGTGCCCCCGCGCCTCGCCGCGCTCGCCGATCTCGTGACGGCTCCATCCCAGGCTCCGGCGCTGCTCCTCGCCGCGGTGGTGCACGGCGAGCTCCTCGCGCTGCGTCCCTTCGCGTGGGGATCCGGGCTCGTCGCGCGCGCCGGCCTGCGACTCGTGCTCGCATCGCGCGGCGTCGACCCCGACCTCATGTCGGTGCCCGAGGCGGGCATGCGATCTCTGGGACGGCGTTCCTATGTCGATGCCCTGCGGGGCTACGTGTCGGCGGAGCCCGCCGGTGTCGTCGAGTGGGTCCGCTGGAACGCTGGCGCGATGGCCTTCGGCGCCCAGGCCGCCCGCAACTCCTAGGAAGCAGCACCCACGGTGATGGCGGCCGGCGGCACTACGCGGATGATCCACGGGTACGCCGTGTCGCCGACGACGGTGATGACGCGCACGTAGGCGTCGAGTACGCCGTCGGTGTCCTCGCCCAGCGGCGAGACCGACCACAGCAGCGTCACTACGTTGTCGCCCGGGCGCTCGAAGGACCCGATGCTGCGCAGCCCAGGCCCGTCAAGCGGGTAGGTGAGCGCGCGGTCACCGACGCTGTCCAGGGAGGCGCGGATGTCGAGCACGCGCTGGCTGTAGGAGCCGTCGATACGCGCGTCCAGCATGGTGAGCGTCGGCGCGCGACCGGCGGGCGCGCATAGGTCGGCGACGATCGATTCGAGTTGGGCGCGGGCGTCCTCCGCGAGCGGGATCGACGTTCCGTTGGCGTCCTCGACCAGGCTCACGCCGAGCGGGCGGCGCCAGCGGTATCCCGCCTCGTCCAGTCCCGACGGGCTCGCCGTCGCCATGCAGTCCGCGGGCCCGAGCACCGCGGCGAACTCCACGCCTCCGTCGGGCGATGCCACGACGGGCTGCTGCTGCTCGAGGTGCAGTGCGCCAGACGACTGGGCCGGGCGGGCGTTCGCGGTGACCTGCGGGTCGCCCTCGATGCGGACGCGGATCCAGGCACCGGGCACGACCTTCCCCGCGGGCATGCCGAGCTTGTTCTCCCATGGAGACCCCTCGGCATTCGGCTCGATCGCGATATCGCCGGTGCGCTCGACAGACGCCACCTGCGTGGGCGCGGGCCCGTGGCGGAGAAGGCCATATGCCGCGATGGCGGCGAGGGCGATGGCGACCACCAGCGTGACCGCGACGGCGATCCCGCGCCGGTGGCGCGGGGCAGCGTCCTTCCCGTGGGCGAGGACCTCCATGTCGGCCACGGGATCACGGTAGGGCGACCTGCCCGATGCCGCCTCTCGTCGTCGGCCAAGCCGCCGCCACTGTCGTCGGCCAAGCCGCCGCCCTAGGCCGGCGCCGGGCTCGTGCTCTCCGGATGCCGGGGCGCGTACCAGTGGTCGTAGCTGAACTTCAGCGTCAGGGCGATGGCCAGGACGACGGCAGCGGCCACGGCCGTGAAGAACAGGCGGTCCTCGGCGGTTGCGGTGATGCTGCCCGGAGTCGGCGAGGACATGAGGATGACGGCCGGCGTGATGATTGCCGTGTACTCCCAGTAGGGCCGCTTCATGACATAGCGCGCGACGAAGGCCGCGAAGGCCAGGACGGTCGCGAGCGTCAGCAACACGACCGACGACGTCAACACGAGGTTGATGGCGAAGGCCACGGCGACGCCCAGGACCGTGCCCGCAGTGCGCTGTAGGCAGCGCTGGACGCTGTCGTGGGTGTCCGGCTGCAGGACGATGATGAGAGTGAGCAGGAGCCAGGCCCCGGAGTGATAGGGGGCGTAGGACAGCACCACCCAGGCGGCGACACCGACGAGCAGTCCCATGAGGACGGCGTAGAACGTCGCGGTGCGGGCACCGACAGCCTTGATGCGCGAGTGCGGCATGTGCGAGCCCAGCAGCACGCGAATCACGAGGACGACCCAGAGGCCGCCCAGCAGCGTGGCGATCCCGGTGAGCAGGGCCAGCGTGCCGGGCGGCGGGTTGCCGGCCAGCTGGGGCGGCTGGACCAGGGGGAATGCGGTGAAGAGCGGCACCATGAGCGTCGCGCTGTGCAGTCCACGCCTCGCGGTGTACGCCGCCCCGCCCGCCAGGAGCGCCATGAAGATGCCGCCGAGCAGGGGGTAGGGGTGCAGCAGCACCGCGATCCCCGCGCAGACACCGGCGATCGGCACGAGCACCAGTGCGAGGCGCACCGAGATGAAGCACGCGATGACGCTGATGACGGATCCGTAGAACCAGGGAGTGGCAAGGTCCAGGCGCCCCACCATCGCCCCGAAGAACAGTGGCGCCATGAAGGCGATGACGATGAGCGCGAGGATGAGGATCTTGCGGTCGCGCGCCTTCATGCGGCACTGCGCCGATGCCGCGCGTACCAGGCGATCCCGAGTGCGACGGCCCCGATGGCGACCCCGGCTCCTACAGCCGCCGCGGCCTGTCGTCGCTCGACGGGGATCCGGCTGCGCATGGTCACCGGTCGGGCGAAGTCGAGCACCGGCCAGCCACGCTCGTTCGCGATCCTGCGCAGCTCGCTGTCGGGATTGACCGCGGTGGGGTGGCCGACGGCCTCCAGCATCGGCAGGTCGGTCATGGAGTCGGTGTAGGCATAGGAGTCCGCGAGGTCGTAGCCCCGCTCGGCCGCGAGGTCGCGCATCGCCTGCGCCTTCCCCTCGCCATAGGCGTAGAAGAGGATCTCGCCGGTGTACATGCCGTCCTCGACGGCCAGTTGCGTGCCGATGGCAAGGTCGACGCCCAGGCGCTCGCCGATCGGCTCCACGACCTCGGTGCCCGACGAGGAGATGATGATGACGTCGCGCCCGGCCGCGCGGTGCTCGTCGATGAGGGCGAGCGCCTCGGCGTAGATCGCGGGGTCGATGATCTGGTCGAGCGTCTCCGCGACGATTTCCTTGACCTTGGCGACGTCCCAGCCCGTCACGAGCGCGGACATGTACTTGCGCATCGTCTCCATCTGGTCGTGGTCGGCCCCCGAGGCCAGGAAGATGAACTGCGCGTAGGCGCTGCGGATGACGTCGCTGCGCCGGATGAGGCCGCCGCGGTAAAACGGGCGGGTGAAGGCGAGGGCACTCGACGTCGCCAGGATCGTCTTGTCGAGATCGAAGAAGGCGGCTGATCGGGCCACGCGCCCACAGTACCCGTGAGGATGCGCATTTCCGTCCACAGCTCACAGGACCCCGTCATGTCCCCAGGTATGCCGTCCCCGCCGATGGACGACCCGCATCCGGTGAGGCTGCGCGCATGGAGATTCCGCCCCTCATCGTGACCGCTGACGAATCCATGCTCGACGACCTGCTGAGGCTGTGCGTGGCCGCCGGCGTCGAGCCCTTCGTGACCGAGGGAGCGTCCGTCGCCGGGCGCTGGCTCTCGGCTCCCGTCGTCCTCATCGGCGAAGACGAGCTCGCGTCGGTCGCGCAGCAGGGCCTGTCCCGGCGGGCCGGCGTCGTGGTGGTCGCGCGCGAGGGCGCTTCCCGCGACCACGGCGTGTGGCGTCACGCGGTGCACGTCGGTGCCGAGCACGTCGCCGTCCTTCCCGAGGGCGAGCGCTGGCTCGTCGAGCGCCTCGCCGATCTCTCCGAGGGTCCGCCGCGGTCGGGTCGGGTGATCTCCGTGGTGCCCGGCCGCGGCGGTGCAGGGGCCTCCACGCTGGCCGCGCTGCTCACCCGCGCCCTGCGCGGTCCCAGCCTGCTCGTCGACCTCGACCCGCTAGGCGGCGGCGCCGACGTGCGCCTGGAGATCGAGGATGCACCGGGCGTGCGCTGGCCCGATATTGCGGCATCGCGCGGGCGCCTATCGCCCTCGGCGCTGCGGGGCGCGCTTCCGCACGGAGGAGACGCCGCGGTGCTCTCCGTCTCGCGGTCGGCCCCGCACGCGATCCCCACCGAGTCGCTCGCGGCCGTGCTCGACGCGGGCGTGCGCAGCGGCGATCCCACGGTGGTGGACTGCCCGCGCGATCTCGGGCCCGTGACCCATCTCGCGTGGGCGCGCAGCCACCTGGTCGTGGTGTGCTGCCCGGCGGACATCGCGGGCCTCATGGCCTCGCGATCCGTCGTCGAGGCCGCGTCGGCGTGCGGTGCGCCGGTGGCCGCCGTCCTGCGCGGCAGCCGCGACATCGCGCGGGACCGCCTCGATGCGGAGCGCGCGCTGGGAGTGCCCGTGCTGGGCGAGTGGTCGCACGACCGTGCCCTGGCCCGCGGAGAGTCGCCGCTCACCATCTCCCTGCGCGCGGTGCGGCCCCTGCTTGAGGCCGTCCTCGCGGAGGCGCAGGTCGCGACCCCGGGCAGGGCGGCGTGACCGCGCCCCTGGTGGAGCGCGTCCGCCGTCGCCTCATCGACGATGCCGACGCAGTGCGTCCCCTCGGGCACGTCGCGACGGCGTTGCGCGAGGAGGGGGTCGTCCTCGACGGTGAAGGACTCCTCGACCTGGTGTCCGCGCTCCACGACGAGATGCACGGGCTCGGCCCGCTCCAGCCCTTGCTGCGCGACGGCGATGTCACTGACGTCCTGGTCAATGGCCCGGACGACGTGTGGATCGATCGCGGGCGCGGCCTCGAGCGCGCACCCGTCTCCTTCCCCGATGCATCCGCCACCCTCCGCATCGCCCAGCGTCTGGCCTCCTCTGCCGGCCGGCGCCTCGACGAGTCATCCCCCTATGTCGATGCCCGGCTCGCCGACGGCACCCGCCTGCACGCCGTCATCCCTCCCATTGCCGCGACCACCGTCCTGTCACTGCGCATCGCGCGTCGCCGGGCCTTCAGCATGGACGACCTCCTCGAGCGCGGCACCGTGTGCGAGCTGTCCGCGACATGGCTCACCGCCATCGTGAGGTCGAGCCTGTCCTTGCTTGTCACGGGTTCCACCGGCTCGGGCAAGACCACCATCCTCAACTCGCTCCTCGGCCTCGTTCCTGCCGATGAGCGCATGGTCATCGTCGAGGACTCCATCGAGCTGAGGCCCGATCATCCGCATGCGGTGTCCCTGGAGTCGCGCCCGGCCAATCTCGAGGGAGCGGGGGCCGTGAGCCTGCGTGACCTCGTGCGCCAGGCGCTGCGCATGCGACCCGACCGCGTGGTGGTGGGCGAAGTGCGTGGCGCCGAGGTCGTCGACCTGCTTGCGGCCCTCAACACCGGCCACGAGGGCGGCTGCGGCACCGTCCACGCCAACTCCCCGGAGGACCTGCCCGCACGCCTTGAAGCCTTGGGCCTCATGGCCGGCCTGCCGCGCGATGCCGTGCATGCGCTCGTGGGCGCGGGCCTGCATGCCTGCGTGCACGTCGCGCGCACCCCTCGCGGCCGGCAGGTGATGGGCGTCCATGTCCTGCGTCGATGCGGTGATCGGGTGCAGGCCGTGCCGGCCCTGATCCGCGGTGAGAGTCGCTTGCGGGAGGCCGAGGGTTTCGCTGATCTCGCCCGCCTCGTCGATCGGGGGGAGGGGTCCCACTCCCATGGGTGACGGGCTCCTGGCGGCGAGTGCCGCCGCGTGCGCGGTGCTCATCGCGATCCCCGGGCGCGCCCACCGGCTCGGTCGTCTCGCCGGGCTCGGCGACGCGCGCAGTCTCGTCGTCGCTCGCATGATGCTGCGCCGGCTCATGACCCTCGTGGCCATGCGCGGACGCGTCGCACGCCGCCGCCAGCAGGCCTGCGAGGCCGTCGCCGCCATGGCCGC
>JBPCSL010000011.1:0-3699 GCA_051007175.1 Candidatus Nanopelagicales bacterium | reverse complement strand
GTTGCCGCTGACCCGGCACTGGAGGTCCCAGGCAGGCTCGGCCACGCGCCATGCGGTGAAGGACTCCACCTTGACGGCCTTGAGGTTCTTGCAGTCGATCGTGAGCCGCGCACCCGATTCGTGGATCGCCCCGCCCCTCGCGGGTCTCCAGCCTGGCGCAAGCTGCCAGTGCTGGATCCAGTCCCGGGCGCCCGTGCCCGCGTCGCGGACCACGAGACTGTCGGCCGAGAAGTCCACCGACCGCGCGCGTGTGATGCCGTCATCGCTGTCCGTGAGTTCGTACGACGTGGGGGAAAGGCGAGTCCCCTCGGTATCGGGGTTGAGATTGGCGTGGCCCACGGGCTCGAACACCGAGTGGGCGGCCATGTCGTGGGCGAAGGTGTAGCGATCGCCTCGGTCCTTGTCGTACAGCCCTCGATCCGACAGGACCGGGATGCCCTGGGTGAACCAGGTGAGGCCGCCGTGGTCCCGGTGCCCGTGGTACCGCATCGAGGGACCGAAGCGCACGGTGAAGTGCATCCCGTCCACCGTCGCTGCTGCCCAGCCGGAGTTGGGACACCACAGTGTCTCGCCGCTGGGCGCGACATCGGTCGTCGGCTGGCCATCTCCGATGGCCTCCATCACGCCATCGGGGCGCACCAGCGCTCCCAGGGCTCGCTCAGGGGCGCCCAACGGCTCGCCGAGCAGTCGCGCCGCCTTCTGGTAGAGCCGCACATTGTGGAGCTGGTATCCGCTCGACTGCTCGCGCATCATGCCGCACTCGTCGAAGACCTCCGGCATATCGCGATGAAAGCGATCGAGGGCCGTGTCGATCCACTCCTGCACGCCGAATGACTTGCCCGCTTGGAGAAGTGCGACGTTCGACATGGCTCCGTGGTTGTGCACGCGGTTGTAGGGGAGGCCGGGATACCGGCGGGGATCCATGTTGGCCTCGGCGAGGCGGGTGGCGATGGGCAGCAGTCGCGCGTCGTGCGTCAGCTCATGCAGGCAGGTGGTCGTCTCGAGTCGGGTGCGGAACTGCCCCTGCGTCCAGCCCATGGACCGAATGTCCCCGACGGCAGCCCGGGATCCAGGGTCGGGCAGGACACGATCGCGCTCCTGCAGCAGCCGGATGGCCGCCTCCGGGTCGTCCAGTGCCAGGGGCACCAGCCAGGCCATCGATTGGAACCACAGCGTCCAGGTCGGGTCCTGCGGGTCACTCGTCGTCCAGCCCTTGCCCTTGAGGGTGACCGTGCGACCGTCCATCACGAGGATGCGATCGCTCACCACCCGCGAGACATCGGCCTTCCACTGCTCCGAGATGCGGTAGCCGGTCTTGCAGTGGTCGGGGAGACCCGGGGGGAAGCCCATCTTGGCGGCCGCGGGGGCGACGCACAGGGCGGCGACCAGACAGGCGGGTATCAGGGCGCCCAGGGCACGACGCAGTCCCCGGAAGCGCATCCGTCGATTCTGCCCCACGGCCCCCTCAGGAGGCGACTTCGCAAGCCGCGCCTGAGGGGACCGTGAGATAGGTCATGCTGAGCGCTGAGGGGCCACCGACAGGTGCTCGCCTCCGGGCACAGTGCTGATGACCACCGTGTCGCCGTCGTGGACCGTGCCGGCGAGGATCTCCTTCGCCAGCGGGTCGCCGATCGCGGTCTGGATGAGCCGGCGCAGCGGGCGCGCCCCATAGGCCGGGTCGTAGCCCTTGTTGACCAGCCACTGCAGTGCCTCGTCCGTGATGTCGAGAGTGATGCGACGGTCATGGAGCCGCTTCTGCAGGTGGTCGACCTGCAGCTTCGCGATGCGCTCGAGCTCCTTGCGATCCAGCGGGTCGAACATCACCATCGCATCGAGGCGGTTGAGGAACTCCGGCCGGAAGTGCTGGCGCACGACTGAGAGCACCTGCTCCTTGCGCACATCGAAAGGCTCCGACTGGTCGATGAGGAACTGCGACCCCATGTTGGAGGTGAGGATGAGGATGACGTTCCGGAAGTCGACGGTGCGGCCCTGGCCATCGGTGAGACGACCGTCGTCGAGCACCTGCAGGAGGATGTCGAAGACCTCGGGATTCGCCTTCTCCACCTCGTCGAGGAGCACGACCGAGTACGGGCGACGGCGTACCGCCTCGGTGAGCTGCCCGCCCTCCTCGTAGCCGACGTATCCGGGAGGCGCGCCCACGAGACGGGCGACCGAGTGCTTCTCGGAGTACTCGCTCATGTCGATGCGCACCATGGCCCGCTCGTCGTCGAAGAGGAACTCCGCGAGCGCCTTCGCGAGCTCGGTCTTGCCCACGCCGGTGGGGCCGAGGAAGAGGAAGGATCCCGTCGGGCGATTCGGATCCGCGATGCCCGCCCTGGCACGGCGCACGGCGTCACTCACCTCGCGCACGGCCTCGGGCTGGCCGACCACACGCTTGTCGAGGTAGTCCTCCATGCGCAGGAGCTTCTCGCTCTCGCCCTCGAGCATGCGGCCCGCCGGGATGCCCGTCCACGTCGATACCACCTCGGCGATGTCGTCGGCCGTGACCTCCTCCTGCACCATCGACGCCTCGCGCGCCATGGTCTCGGCGGTCACCCGCTCGAGCTCTTCCTCGAAAGTGGGGATCTCGGCGTAGAGCAGCTTGGACGCCTGCTCGAAGTCGCCGGCGCGCTGCGCCTTCTCTGCCGCCGCACGCAGGTCGTCGATGAGCACCTTGAGCTCGCCGATGCGATCGAGGCCGGCCTTCTCGGCATCCCACTTCGCGCGCAGACCCAGGAGCTCCTCCTCCTTGTCGGCGATCTCGGCACGGATGCGCTGGAGTCGATCCTTGGAGGCGTCGTCGGTCTCCTTGGCGACCGCCATCTCCTCCATCTTGAGTCGATCCACCTGGCGCTGCAGTACGTCGATCTCGACGGGTGAGGAGTCGATCTCCATGCGCAGACGCGCCGCCGCCTCGTCCATGAGGTCGATGGCCTTGTCGGGGAGGAATCGGGAGGTGATGTAGCGATCCGACAGGGTGGCGGCAGCGACGAGCGCCGAGTCATTGATGGCGACCTTGTGGTGCGCCTCGTACTTCTCCTTGATGCCGCGCAGGATCGAGATCGTGTCTTCGACGCTGGGCTGGCCGACGAAGACCTGCTGGAAGCGACGCTCGAGCGCGGGATCCTTCTCGATGTACTCGCGGTACTCGTCAAGGGTGGTCGCGCCGATCATGCGCAGCTCGCCGCGCGCCAGCATCGGCTTGAGCATGTTGCCGGCGTCCATCGCGGAGTCACCACCAGCCCCCGCGCCGACGACCGTGTGCAACTCGTCGATGAAGGTGATGATCTGGCCGTCGCTCTCCTTGATCTCATCGAGGACAGCCTTGAGGCGCTCCTCGAACTCGCCGCGGTACTTCGCGCCCGCGACCATGGCACCGAGGTCCAGCGCGATGAGCGTCTTGCCCTCCAGCGACGTGGGCACGTCACCTTCGACGATGCGACGGGCGAGACCCTCCACGACAGCCGTTTTGCCGACGCCGGGCTCACCGATGAGCACAGGGTTGTTCTTGGTACGCCGTGACAGCACCTGGATCGTGCGGCGAATCTCCTCATCGCGGCCGATGACCGGGTCGATCTTGCCTTCGCGCGCGCGCGCCGTCAGATCAACGCCGTACTTCTCCAGTGCCTGGAAGGTGCCCTCGGGCTCGGGACTGGTCACGCGTGCTCCTCCTCGCATCTCCTGCAGTGCGGCCATGAG
>JBPCSL010000010.1:0-5030 GCA_051007175.1 Candidatus Nanopelagicales bacterium | reverse complement strand
TAGGTGGGGTCACGGAAGGAATCGAAGATCTTGCGCCGCCATGCAGCGTTCGCTCGCGAGTTATCCGCCAGCTTGCGGCGCATATCCGGCTTCGTCCAGTCGGCGGGCGATCCCCAGCCGTTAGTGAAGAAGAATCCCTCGTTGACCCACTGCGTGTCGGTCAGGCGCCGGAAGATCGGATAGATGTCCCGGCTGAAGTCGGTCTGACCCTTGGCCCGCCGTCCGGCCGAATACAGTCCGCCCGCGATGGCGTCGTAGAGGGTGACGATGCCCTCGGCCACACTGGGGCCCCAATCCGGCGACGTGCACACGACGTACGCCGACTCCGCCTCGATGGACCGCCCGTTGATGCGCACCGTGGCACGCACCGGCCCGTCGCACGTGTCGTCCGACCAGCCGTCGCTGCTGAGGCCGGTCAGCGGCGGGGCGTCCGGCCCCTGGATAGCCCGGCCGTCGGCGGGCATCACCACGAGACGCCCGGCCGAGTCGGTGAAGATCTCTCCTAAGGCCACCGGAAGGCCGAGAAAGGTGCCCCCGTCGAGGGATTGCGGAGCGGCACCGGCGCCGGTGACGCTTCGCGGAGTCGCTCGAGCCACGAGGGTCCGTCGGTCGGCCACCAGGGGATTGCGCTGCCGGCAGTCCGGTGGATTCGGCACGTCGAATGCCTCCGCCGGGTCGTACCAGATGGGCTTGGCGTTGGCGACGTCCACTCGCCAGGTGACCTGCGCATCCGCCGCCGTGATCTCACCCACGGCACGACCTTGCGCGTCATAGCCGTAAAGGCGGAATCGGGCCGCCTGCTTGGCCATCGCACCCTGGGCATCCTTAAAGGGCCCTCGGGGGGCCGCTCCGGGCACTTCCGGCCCGAAGTAGAAGGCTTCCTGGCTGTTGCCCACCCGGGCGAAGCCCACGGCTGGATGGATGGCGACTCTCGTGACGCGCGACAAGTCGGCGGGCGCTGATCGCGACCCTGGCAACTGCGCCGCCTGCGCGGCCGACCCCGCGCCCACCGCGGCAGCAGCGCCGGTGACTGCTGCGGCCTCAAGGAATTCACGGCGAGAGAGGAGAGTCATGGCCGAATCCTGGCACGGCGACGCAACCCTAGGATGCCCCTCATGGGTTTCGACCGACTCCTCGCCGATCGAGTGGTTCTCGTGAGCGGGGGAACGACGGGAGTCGGCGCCGCGACGGCAGTCGCCGCAGCCGAGGCAGGGGCTGCGGCCGTCATCATCAGCGGACGCCGGCCCGAGTCGGCGGAGCCGACCCTCGGTCGCATCCGCGCAGCGGGCGCCGAGACGGCCTACCTGCAGGCTGACGTGGCCGACGTGGACGCCGCAATAGGCACGGTCGAGCGAACCATCTCGGATTTCGGCCGCATCGACTGCCTCGTCAATGCCGCAGCCGTCGTCGACCGCGGGACGCTACTCGAGACCACCCCGGAGTTCTTCGACTGGCATGTGGCGGTCAACCTCCGCGCGCCGTTCTTCACGATGCAGGCGGCCGTCCGCGACATGGTCTCGCGCGGAGCCGCGGGATCCATCGTCAACATCCTGTCGACATCGATGCACGTGGGTCAGTCGATCCTGGCCGCCTATGTGGCGAGCAAGGGCGGCCTCGCGCACGTCACCAAGAACGCTGCGCACGCCCATCGCTTCGATCGCATTCGCATCAACGGTCTCAATATCGGCTGGACCATCACCGAGGGCGAGGATGCGGTGCAGCGCCGCGCCCACGCCGCCACGGATGGATGGCACGAGCAGGCAGCGGCGTCGATGCCCATGGGCAAGCTCGGCCAGCCCGACGAGATCGCGGACTTCATCGTCTTCCTGCTCTCTGACCGATCCGGGGTTGTCACGGGCTCGATCATCGACTGGGACCAGAACGTCATCGGTGCGCTGGACTAACGGAGGACCCATGAAGGCATGGCACGGCATGGCGGCGGCGGCACTCGCGTCCCTCGGCCTCATGTCCACCGCATCGGCGGCCCAGGCAGCGGCCTTCCCCGTGAATCCTGGCCCGATGGTGGCGGGCCGCACGATCATCGGCACCGGTCAGAACCTCCCCCCGATCGCAGGGGAGACCTACAACGTCGGCTCCTACATGGCCCCGGTCATCGAGGAGTACTACACCGGCAAGGCGATCCAGCGCGACCGTGCCGATGTCGCCCTGGCCGCATGGCGCTTCGTCCGCGACTGGACGCGCACGCGTTGCGGAGATACTTCCGCCGCCGTCAAGGCATGCGGGGCCGCCGTGGTCTTCGATGTGGACGAGACCCTCCTCAACAGCTACTCGTATTCACTCTCCACGCGTCCGCAGTTCACCTTCGACCCCACGACATGGACCGAGTACGTCGATGAGTGCGGTTACGCCGGAATTCCCCAGACGCGCGATCTCTTCCAGCGTTTCACCAAGCTCGGTGTCCACGTCTCGCTCGTAAGCGCAGGGAGCCGTGACACGAAGCAGGCGATGGTGTCGTGCCTGCATAAGAACGGGATCTCCGGCTGGGACCGCTACATCATGAAGGGCAGCGCAGCCGACAACCTGACCGATGCTCAGTACAAGGCCACGGCCCGAGCCGCTCTTGAGCGCTCCGGTCTCACCATCATCGCGAGCATTGGCGACCAGGTGAGCGACATGTCCTACGGGTACCTCCGCCGCGGATTCCTCATGCCGAACACCATGTACTACCTGTCGTAAGGGTCAGGACCCTCCGCGCACAATCCAGACCTTGCGCAGCGGCTCCGTGATGACCCAGGTCGTCTCGTCCGCCGGCGTCAGGATGCCCACCACGCCGGGCGCCAGCTCGATGACATTGCCGTGCTGATCGGTCACGGTCCCGCGTCCCTCGATCACCACGAAGACCTCGTCGTCGTAGGTGTCTGTCGATGTGCCGGCACTGTGCTGCCAGACACCCACCTCAAGGCCGGCTCCGGCGGCCACCTCCACCAGCGATGTGGAGACACCCGCGGTGATCGCCTTCTCCGGCGACAACTCGATCCATTCGGTGGGGACCTCGAAGGCCCTGAATGACTGCATGGGCGCACGCTATCGGTACGCGCACGGCGAATCCTCCTCCCCGATGCATTCATGTGCGCCACACTGGGGTCGCACGCCTACCAACGGATCGTCCGGCACGTACCTGCCGGGTAGGAGGTCAACCACCATGCCCCAGCGCGTCCTTCTCGACGACATAAGCCTCACGTACCCCGGGGCGGAACGCCCCGCGGTGCGCAATCTCCACCTGGATGTCGACGAAGGCGAGTTCCTCGTCCTCGTTGGACCGTCCGGGTGCGGAAAGTCGACGTCCCTCCGCATGGTCGCTGGCCTCGAGCCAGTGTCGGAAGGGCGCATCCTTATTGGGGATCGGGATGTGACGGATGTCCCGGCCAAGGACCGCGACATCGCCATGGTCTTCCAGAACTACGCCCTCTACCCGCACATGACGGTCGCGGAAAACATGGGCTTCGCACTCACGATCGCCAAGGCGCCCAAGGCAGAGATCGCCCGTCGCGTCGACGAGGCTGCCCGCCTGCTCGACCTCGAGGACCTCCTTGAACGCAAGCCCAAGGCACTGTCGGGGGGGCAACGTCAGCGCGTCGCCATGGGGCGAGCCATTGTGCGCGAGCCTCAGGTGTTCCTCATGGACGAGCCACTGAGCAACCTGGATGCCAAACTTCGCGTGCAAACGCGCACGCAGATTGCCGCACTGCAACGGCGCCTGGGCACCACCACGATCTACGTCACGCACGATCAAGTCGAGGCGATGACCATGGGCGATCGCGTCGCCGTGCTCAAGGACGGGGTCCTGCAGCAGGTCGACACTCCCGACGGCCTCTACACGACACCGGTCAATGCGTTTGTGGCCACCTTCATTGGCTCGCCCAGCATGAACCTCATCCCCGCGGCCATCGAGGACGGAGGGGTGAGCATCGCGGGTCTCCACTGGCCGGTGCCACGGGATGTGCTCACGGCAGCCAGCAATGATCAGGTGCTCGCGGGCATCCGGCCCGAAGACCTGCAACCGTCGGACAACGGCATCGCCATGTCGATAGACCTCGTGGAGGCGCTAGGGGCCGACACGTACCTCTACGGGACCGTCTCCACCATCTCGGGCCCGGTGTCGGTCGTGGCACGCACGGGACCGCACACTCGCCCGGCCATCGGCACCAGCATCGCGGTGGCGCCCAGCAGGGTCTACCTCTTCGATGCGGCCGGCGATCGACCTCGGCTCTCAGCACCATGAGCGACGCGCCCGGCCTTCGGGCCTGCATCGGCATCGATATCGGGGGCACCTCGATCAAGTCCGGGCTCATCGACGTCGGTGGATCCTTGATCGGTGAACTCCACTCCGTGCCCGTGGCGGGTGATCCCCTCGGCGCGGTCGAGCAGGCCGCGAGGGTCGCTCAGGCTGACAGACCCACCTGCGAGGTGCTGGGCGTGGGGATCGGCTCGCCGGGCTATCTCGACGCTGCTCGCACGCACGTTGAATACTCCGTCAACCTCGGCTGGCGCCAACTTCCCCTCGTCGAACTCGTCCAGAACATGCTCTCCTTGGCGGTCGTTCTCGAGGGCGATGCCTTCGTCGCGGCACTCGGGGAGGCGATCGCCGGCGGTGGACGTGGGCACCGAGACGTCCTCGCCGTCACTCTGGGCACGGGCGTCGGGGTCGGGCACGTCGTCGACGGCACGATCGTGGCGGGGGCTCACGGGATGGCCGGCCAGGCTGGACATATTCCGATGCCGGGGATCCGTGCGACGTGCAGCTGCGGTCGCGTCGGGTGCTGGGAGCTGGGAGCCAGCACCTCCGCTCTGGACCGAGCTGCACGTCAGGCGGGATACGCGGGCGCACGCGAGGTCCTGGAGGATCCCGCCGCTCAGGCGATCGTCCATCCCTGGGCAGACGCCGTCGCGGCGGGCCTCGTCATGCTGGCCGCCATCATCGATCCGGACGTCATCGTCATCGGCGGCGCGGCCAGCGCCTCGGCCGATCACTTCCTTCCACGCGTGCGCGAGCAGGTCAGCGTGGTCGC
>JBPCSL010000009.1:0-7307 GCA_051007175.1 Candidatus Nanopelagicales bacterium | reverse complement strand
CGTGATCCGGTGACCCGCTACCGCTACGGCGCCTTCCACGGAGGACCCGATCCGCTCGCCGAGCCGACCGACGCCGGCGCGGCCGTCGATGCGCTCGCCGACCGCATCATGGACGGCAGCTCCGTGCGCGATGCGCTGCGCGACCTCATGCGCCGGGGAGCGGACGGCATGCGCGGGCTTGATGACCTCAGGCGGCGGCTGCAGCAGCGGCGTCGCGAGCTGCAGAAGAGCGGACGACTCGACGGCCTACTGGAGAAGGTGCGCGAGAAGCTCGACGAGGCCCTCGACCTCGAGAGGTCCGCGCTCTTCCCCGATCCATCCGATGACGCGCGCTTCCGCGAGTCGATGCTCGACATGCTCCCCGACGACACCTCCCGGGCCGTGCGCGAGCTTGCCGACTACGACTGGCGATCCCCCGAGGCGCGCACGGCGTACGACGAGATCCGCGACATGCTGCGCCGCGACGTCCTCGACCAGCAGTTCAAGGACATGTCACAGGCCATGCAGAACCCGATGTCGCCCGAGGGCCAGCAGGCGCTGAAGGACATGCTCGCGGACCTCAACGCGATGATGGATCAGCATCGCCGCGGCGAGGACGTGTCGGACGACTTTGAGAAGTTCATGGACGTGCACGGGGAGTTCTTCCCCGAACGGCCGGAGTCCTTCGAGCAACTGCTCGACGAGCTCGCCCGGCGTGCCGCCGCGATGCAGCGCATGCTCGACTCGATGACGCCGGAGCAGCGCGAGGAGCTCGCCGGGCTCATGGCCCAGGCCTGGCAGGACATGGACCTCGCCGCGGAGATGGCGGCACTGCAGGACAATCTGCGGGCGCTGCGGCCCGACCTGCCGTGGAACGGCCGGCAGCGCATGCAGGGCGAGCGCGGTCTCGGGCTCCCCGATGCCACCGAGGCCCTGGCCGAGCTCGCCGACATCGATGCCCTGGAGTCCCAGCTCAGCCAGGACTACCCGGGCGCGACCCTCGACGACATCGACGAGGAGGCGGTACGCCGTGCCCTCGGCCGGCAGGCCGTGGACGACATCGAGCGCCTGCGCGAGATCGAGCGAGAGCTGCGGGAGCAGGGCTACCTCACTGACCGGATGGAGCTCACCCCCAAGGCGATCCGCCGCATCGGACGCACCGCCCTGCGCCGGGTCTTCGCGCACATGGAGGCCGGGCCGCGCGGCGACCACGACGTGCATGACACGGGCGCGGCCGGGGAGCTCACGGGCCAGACGCGCCCCTGGCAGTTCGGCGACGAGCAGCCCGTCGACGTCGTGCGCACGATCGGCAATGCGGCCCGCCGCCATCTCAGCGAGGGTCGCTCCGGGCGCATGCGCCTGTCGGCCGAGGACTTCGAGGTGCGGGAGACGGAGACGCGCACGCGAGCGGCGGTCGCCCTGCTGGTTGATCAGTCCTTCTCCATGGTGATGAACGACACCTGGCGGGCAGCCAAGACCACGGCCCTGGCCCTGCACGCACTAGCCTCGACGGCGTACCCGCTGGATGCGCTGCAGGTCATCACGTTCGCCAACCTCGCACGCGTCGTGTCCGCGGAGGAGTTGCCCGACCTCGACGCCGGGGACATCCAGGGCACCAATCTGCATCACGCGCTCATGCTCGCGTCGCGCTTCCTCGACCGGCATCGCGACGCCGAGCCGGTGTGCCTCGTCGTCACCGACGGCGAGCCGACCGCCCACCTGCTCCCGGATGGGGACTGGTGGTTCAACTGGCCCCCCGACCGGGAGACCATCTCGCTCACAGTGGCCGAGGTCGACCGGCTTACGCGGCGCGGCGTGCCCATCTCGTGGTTCCGGCTCGGCGACGACCCGCGCCTCGAGCGATTCCTCGATGCCATGGCGCGGCGCAACGGCGGGCGCGTCTTCGCCGCCGACGGCGACATGCTCGGCGACTACGTCGTCACCGACTACGTGCGGTCGCGGCGGGGGCGCCGGCGCTCCGCCTGACGGTCGACGCGTAGCATCGCCGATCATGCGACAACGGGTCCCGCTCCTGCGCGACCTGCCCGTCGAAGTCGGCGTCCTCGCCTCCATCGCCTTCTTCGTCGCCCTCGGCTTCGGGATCGTCATCCCGTCGATCCCGATCTTCGCGGAGTCCTTCGGGGTCTCGGCGCTGGCAGCCTCGGCCGTCGTCTCCGCCTTCGCGCTCATGCGCTTCGTGTCATCGCCCTTCGCGGGCTCGCTGGTGAACCGGCTCGGCGAGCGCCGCGTCCTCGCCTCCGGTCTCATCATCGTCGCGGCCTCGAGCTTCCTCGCCGGACTGTCGCAGACCTACGCGCAGCTCATCGTCCTGCGCGCGGCGGGCGGGGTCGGCTCGGCGATGTTCACGGTGTCGGCGCTCGCACTCCTCCTGCGCACCGTCGAGGCCCGGCAGCGCGGCCGTGCCTCGGCCGCCTGGCAAGGAGGCTTCCTCTTCGGCGGCGTGGCCGGGCCCGCCATCGGCGGCCTTGTCCTCGCCTGGTCCATTCGCGCCCCCTTCTTCTTCTATGCCGGCACCCTCACCATCGCGACCTTCGTCGCCCTCTACTTCCTGCATCCCAAGCGCATCGCCCGACTCGAGGAGCAGGTCGAGGAGCAGGAGACCCCGGGCGAGCCCAACGTCACGGGATGGCCCGAGCTCAAGACGGCCCTGCGCAGCGGCGCCTACCGGGCCGCGCTCGGCGTCAACCTCATGACCGGGCTCGCCACCTTCGGCCTGCGCTCGGCGCTCGTGCCGCTCTTCGTCATCGAGGGCCTGCACGCGGGGCCGGGACTGTCCGGAGCCGCCTTCCTCGTCGCGGCCGGTGCCCAGGCGGTGCTGCTGCTCCCCGCAGGACGCATCACGGACACGCGCGGGCGCAAGCCCGCCATGCTCATCGGCACCCTGGCCACTCTCCTCGGCCTCATCGGCCTCGTCATCGACGACCAGCTCACGAGCAGCACCGTGTTCTTCGTCGCGATGGCCATCCTCGGCATCGGAACGGCGTTCCTCGGGTCGGCGCCGTCCGCCGTCGTCGGCGATGTCATGGGCGGGCGCAAGGGCGGCATCGTCATCGCGACCTACCAGATGGTCTCCGACCTCGGCGCCGTCGTCGGGCCCCTGCTCGGCGGCCTGCTCCTCGACCTCTACGGCTTCGACTGGGCGTTCGCGGCGGGCGCGGCCGTGAGCGTCATCGCCCTCGTGCTCGTGGTGCTCATGCCCGAGACGCTACGCAAGGTCCCGGCAACGGCATAGGAACTCGGGTCGCGACGGCCCCACATCTCCCGCCCCACCGCTCCCGCCCCACCGCTCCCGCCCGCGATCCGCCCGCGGTCCGCCCGCCAGAGGCCCACACCACAACGAGACAGTTAGTGGGCGGCGCAAGTCTCCCGTTGTGGTTCAAGCACGCCTTCGACGCGACTGGATGACGCGCGGATGCGACCACCAGGATCGGATCTGTCCACAGGGTCGACAAGAACCTGGCATGCCTCGATCACGGCGGTGAGGATGGAATCCATGCCTCGCTCCGAAGTCCGAGAGACAGCGGCGCATCTCGCCGAGCAGTTCGGTGATGCCACGTTCACGACCGCCCAGGCGGAGTCCGCCGGCATCGCCCGCCACCGCGTCAAGAGTGCAGCCTCCGCTGGCACGATCCAACGCCTCTGGAAGGGCCACTATCACGTGACTCTGGCTTCCGAAGTGTCCATTTTCCCTGGGCTTGAGGCTGTGGAGGCCCAACGCATTCGAGCCGCACTCGCACGCCCTGAGTTGGCGGGAGCAGTCGTCGGAGGCCCGACCGCGGCCCTCCTCTGGGAATTGCCCACCTGGCGCATACGCCCCTCGACGAAGCCCCTTCTGCTCACGCCTCGCGCGAGCGGCGCGCGAGTGAGTTCCCGCAGAGGCGTGCGCGTCGCAGCACGTGATGTTGAGCAGGCGCGAATCGTCGTCGGTCCTGGAGGCCTCCCCGTGACAGATCCACTCCTTACCGCCATTCACCTGGCGGCTTCTCAAGGCCTCACGCTCGCCGCGCAGCTGGTTGTGCTTCACGGGGGGATGCGAAGGCTCTGGGAATGGAGGATGGCAGCGAACGTCGCGGCTGGTCACGAGGCGGAACTCATAGCCGCACATGCGCGACTGAGCAGCCACGACCTCGCCAACATCGCGTCTGACGCAACAGCTCGCGAGGCCATGGTTCGCGAGGCTGAAGAGGTCCTGCTGCAGGCTGACGTCCCGTCACGAAAGCGGGCGATCCCGGCCATTGAGGCATCAGATCCCCGGATCGAGACTGCCTTGGAGTCGCTGTCATGGGCCCGCTTCATAGCTGCTGGCATTGGGCTTCCGACGCCACAGGCCAGGGTGAGGGGAGCAAGCGGGATCCAGTGGCGCGTCGACTTCCTCTTCGGCGATCGTGTGATCGGCGAATGCGATGGAGCCGTCAAGTATCAGTCGGGTTACACGGCATGGGATGAGAAGCGGAGACAATCCGACCTCGAGGCGGCCGGATACATCGTGGTCCGATGGACTTGGCACGAGATCCTGCGTCACCCAGATCGAGTCATTGCCCGCATCGCACGTGCCCTCGCCCGCGCCGACTAGTCGCGGTGCGGCCCCTCAAGGTCAACCGGGCCCTGTCGCGACACCGGTCTCTCCAACTCCACCGACCCCTAGGTCCTCTGCCTCACCACCGAGACCACCGAGCCACGGCCCAGTCGCACGCTCACGACCCAGAGCGACGGTGTCGGCTCGATTCCTCGTTGAACCACAACGGGAGAGTTAGCCGGGAACGTAAGTCTCCCGTTGTGGTTCACGCTCGCGCGAGCAGGAGGAGAGAGCGGGTGATGCTCCATGGCGCCGGGTCGCGATGCCCCACGGCGCCGGGTCGCGACGGCCCCACAGCGTCAGGCGTAGGCGGGAGCCACGCGCTGCCATGGGCGCGCGCCCTCGATCGCCGAGGCAACGCCCAGCAGGAGCGACTCCCCACCGGGTCCCGCGACGAGCTGTGCCCCCACAGGGGTCCCGGCCTCCGGGTGCACTCCGGTCGGCACCACCATGGCGGGGAACTGCGCGACATTCCAGGGTGCGGCGAAGGGCGCGTAGCGGATATTGGCCAGCATGGTCGTCGCCCAGCCGCCGTCATGCCAGCGCCGCGACTCGATGGGCGGCTGCGCCAGGGCCGGGGTGACGAGCACGTCGTACTCGGTGAAGAACTCCCGAGCGTGGCGAATCCACGACTCGCGCAACCGCTGGCTCATGAGAGGGGTGCGCCGCACCAGGCGGCCGAGAAGCGCATGACGCCGCACGCGCGGCTCTAACTGCGACGGATCAGCAACAGCGTCAGCATCTGCTGCCGTGCCGGCGAACCACCGCACGAGCCCGGCGATGGCCGCGGCATTCCCCGCGGCATCCAGGGCCGACACCGGCTCCGCGCGGCGGACGTCGTGACCTGCTCGGCGCAGGATCGCGGCCACCGACTCGGCGGCGGCGGCGAAGGCGGGGTCAAGGGAGACGCCGGCCACCGGCGGCCGGAACGACACCGCCACGCGCAGCCGGCGATCAGGCGGAGTGACCACGGCCAGAGCGGGATCGGCCGCCATCACCGACAGCAGGAGCGCAGCATCGTCGACCGTGGTGGCGAGGGCGCCGTTCTCCGACAGTCCGTACCAGTCGGTCTCCCCGAGATCGGCGGGCACGACCCCGATGCCGGGCTTGATCCCCACGAGCCCCGCGCAGGCAGCGGGGATGCGCACGCTGCCCATGCCGTCGTTGCCGTGGGCCACCGGCACCATGCCCGCGGCAACCGCCGCTGCGGACCCGCCGCTCGACCCGCCCGGGGTGCGGCCGAGGTCCCACGGATTGCGCGTCACGCCGTAGACCGAGTCGGTCGCGCCGTAGACGCACAGCTCAGGGACGCGGGTGAGGCCGACCACGACTCCGCCCGCCGCGCGGATCCGCGAGACGACGGCGTGGTCCGCCATCTGCGGAGAGCCGTCCGTCGAGGCCGATCCGACGCGCATCGGCTCGCCCGACACGGGCACGTTGTCCTTGATGGCCACCGGGACGCCCGCCAGCGGGAGTGAGGATCGATCGGCCCGCGTGTCCACCGCGGCCGCCTCCGCCCGCGCGCGATCGCCACGCACCACCTGGAAGGCCTCGACGGCGTCATCGCGCAGCGCAATGCGCTCGAGGGCCTCCTCGACCTCCTCGACCGCCGTACGGCGACCCGAACGGACATCAGCCACGATGGAGGTCGCCGTCCAGTCGGTCATCCCAGGGCCGCCTTCAAGTCGGCGACGAGGTCGTCGACGGTCTCGATGCCGACCGAGACGCGCACGAGGTCGGCGGGCACTTCCAGGGGGCTGCCCGCGGCCGACGCGTGCGTCATGCGACCGGGATGCTCGATGAGGGACTCCACGCCCCCGAGAGACTCCCCCAGGGTGAAGACCTTCGTCCGCCCGCAGACATCGACCGCTTCCTGCTCGCCGCCAGCGACGCGGAAGGACACCATGCCGCCGAAGTCGCGCATCTGGCGCGCCGCGACCTCGTGGCCTCGCGCCGTTGGCAAGCCCGGGTAGTAGACCTCCGTCACGCGCGGATGATCGACGAGCAGGTCGACGATCGCGCGGGCGTTGCTGCAGTGACGGTCCATACGCACGCCCAGGGTCTTGATGCCGCGCAGTACGAGCCAGGAGTCCCAGGGGCCGGGCACCGAGCCCATGGCGTTCTGGTGATACGCCAGGCGATCTCCCAGCTCAGGGTCGGCCACGACGAGGCCGCCACCCACGACATCGCTGTGTCCGCCGAGGTACTTCGTCGTGGAGTGGACGACGACATCGGCACCCAGGGCCAGCGGCTGCTGGAGATAGGGCGAAGCGAACGTGTTGTCGATGACCAGCAGGGCGCCCGCCTCGTGTGCTACCTGCGCCAGGGCTGCGATGTCGACGACCGTGAGCAGCGGGTTGGTCGGGGTCTCGGCCCAGATGATCCGGGTGCTGCCGGGCCGGATGGCACGGCGTACCGCGTCGAGGTCCGTGAGGTCGACCGGCGTGTGCTCCACGCCCCACGGCTCGGCGACGCGGGCGAAGAGGCGATAGGTGCCGCCATAGGCATCGTTGCCGATCACCGCATGGGTGCCGGGTGCGGCGACCGTGCGGATGAGGGTGTCCTCGGCGGCCAGGCCGGAGGCGAACGCGAGCCCGCGCGCACCTCCCTCGAGTGACGCGAGGCACTCCTCGAGGGCCGTGCGCGTCGGATTGCCGCTGCGGGAGTATTCATATCCCCCGCGCAGGCCGCCCACGCCGTCCTGGGCGTACGTCGACACCTGGTAGACGGG
>JBPCSL010000008.1:0-1969 GCA_051007175.1 Candidatus Nanopelagicales bacterium | reverse complement strand
GCGCTATCCGCACTCGCCCACATGAGGGAGACGTTTTCCCCTGCGTTGAGTGAGACGAGGAAGTTCCACGCGGCCACCTGCTTGGCGCCGCTGCCGATGAGCACGATCCCCGTGTTGCTGTCCGGGACGTCCCCGCCGTTCCTGCGCAGCCAGATGTAGACCACATCAGTCCCGCCATCGGTCTTGGTCATCTGCGCGGAGAACGCGATGTTGTAGACGCCAGTCTGCGCCACCGTGATCTTGGTGTCGTCGACGACGCTGACCCCATTGCTGATATCGGGGGTGCGCAGCTTCATGCCGAGGGGGTTGCCCACCGACGTATTCGTCTGTGTCACCAGATCGAGGAACGAACCGTAGGCGCCGAATCCTCCAGGAGCCCCGCTGGGTCCTGCCGGTCCGGTCGGCCCGCTGGGTCCCGGGGAGCCGGTCGGTCCCGCGTCGCCTTGGGCTCCTGACGGACCGCTGGGTCCCGGTGAGCCGGTGGGTCCGGGATCGCCTTGGGCTCCTGACGGACCGCTGGGTCCCGGTGAGCCGGTGAGACCGGGTTCACCCTGCGGTCCGGGTGCGCCGCGGCTCCCGCTGGGACCGCGTGGGCCCTCGGGTCCGGGCACGCCCTGGGGTCCGCTCGGGCCGGCGGCACCGACATCACCCTGCGGTCCCATCGGCCCCTCGATGGCCCAGGTGACGACCTTCTCCGAAGTGCGGCACTGACCGTCCTTGAAGATGCGGACCTCACCGGACTTGCGATCGACACATGCGCGAATCACCTCGCTGGACTGCCGGCCCGTGGGTGCCATGCCGGCCGTGGCTATCCCGACGGTGGTCGCAAGGGCGACGACGATGGCGATGAGGGCCAGCGGCCGCCACAGGGCATCGGCTCCGCGCACCCGTCCATCGTGAACGAGTCCGGCGCGGCCTACGGGCCGCCACCGGTCAGTGCGCGGTCAGCCCTCAGGCTCCTCGGCTGGCTGCTCGACGTACCCGCAGGTGATGCAGATCCGGCGGTCGCCATCGGGACGGAAGAGGTGCCCGAGCGCCGAGCAGCCGGGATTGCCTTCAAGCGAGACCGACATGTCGCCATCGTGGCATAGCCTCGGGGTGACGAAGGAGGACCGATGGCATACGAGCCGACCTGGGAGTCCGTGAGCGAGCACCCCCTGCCGGACTGGTACGACGACGTGAAGCTCGGCATCTTCCTGCACTGGGGGCTCTACTCCGTGCCGGGCTGGGCGCCGCAGGTGGCCGATATCCAGCAGCTGCTGCGTAGCGAGGGCCCGGTCGGCATGCTCCGCAACAATCCCTATGCGGAGTGGTACCGCAACACGATGCAGATCGACGGGAGCCCGACACAGGTCCACCATCGTGAGACCTACGGCGCGGACTTCCCGTACGACGGCTTCGTCGACGCCTTCAATGAGGGAGCCGATGCGGCCGACCTGCACGACATCGCGGACCTCTGCGCGAGCGCAGGCGCGGGGTACGTCGTCCTCACGACGAAGCACCATGAGGGATTCCGGCTCTGGCCATCGACCCTGCCGAATCCGCACAAGGGCCTCTACAACGCACGCCGCGACATCGTCGGGGACATGTCCGACGCCGTGCGCTCACGTGGCATGCGCATGGGCCTGTACTACTCGGGCGGATACGACTGGCCCTTCAACGATGCGGTGCTGCGCAATCCTGCCGATGCGAGCCTCGCGGTGCCGTCGACTCCGGAGTACCTCGAGTATGCGACAGCCCATGTGCGCGATCTCATCGATCGCTACCACCCGTCGGTGCTCTGGAACGACGTCGCCTGGCCTCCCGGGGGCAACCTGGCCGACCTCTTCTCGTACTACTACAACGCGGTGCCCGAGGGCGTCATCAACGATCGCTGGATCCAGCCGAGCGGTCCGCGCAATGCGCTCACGGACACGCTGGCACGCGGCGCCGGCAGCCTCATCCAGTTGCTGTGGAAGCACATCCCGGA
>JBPCSL010000007.1:0-4908 GCA_051007175.1 Candidatus Nanopelagicales bacterium | reverse complement strand
GCGAGGGCGTCCGCCTCGTCGAGCGGCTCCGGCAGACTCAGGGCCTCGCGCCAGCGGATGGCGGACGGGACGGCGTCAGACACCAGTCCCTCGAGGTCTGCGTAACCGAGCTCGGCGAGCATGTACGACAGTTCGGAATCCGACGGCCCGATGTGGCGATCGACGAAGCCGGCCATGACACTCCTTGCGACCAGGGGGCACACGCCCCGGGGGACTCGCGCACTCCGCGCGAATCGCGGCGCCGAAGCGCCGCACTCCCCCTCTGGTCTCGCGGAACCCCGCGACCTGAGAGCTTCGCCCCTGCGGGCTTGCACCGTCGGTGGGACCTGCACGAGCAGATCCGCTCTCCAGAGTTGCCTGCCCCGCGCGGTTCGTGTGCCTGAGAGTTTCCGGGGAGGTTGCTCCTTCGGCGCCCGCGATGGCTTCGCGAGGCTCTCCCGTGCAGGGTCGTTCGGCTTTGCGAGCCTACCGCAGAGTGGCTCAGCCAGAAGCGTGCCGCGCGGCCCTCCGGGCCGACAGCTCGTCGTCGTGGCTGCTGGGCGCCCCGTCGGTGCGCTCCCCCGGCAGCGACGCCAGGCTGCCTTCGACCTCGCGCCACACCCGCCCCACGGCGATGCCGAAGACCCCCTGGCCACCGCGGACCAGGTCGACGACCTCGTCCGCGCTGCGGCACTCGTAGATCGTCGCGCCGTCGCTCATGAGGGTGATCCGTGCGAGGTCGTCCCCGCCGCGCTCCTCGAGGTGCTGGACGGCGGCGCGGATATTGGGCAGGGAGACGCCCGTGTCGATGAGACGCTTCACGACGCGCAGGATGAGGATGTCGCGGAACGCGTAAAGCCGCTGAGACCCGGAACCCGAGGCCGACCGAATGCTCGGCTCCACGAGGCCCGTGCGCGCCCAGTAGTCCAGCTGTCGGTAGGTGATGCCGGCCGCGGCACAGGCGACCGGGCCTCGGTAGCCGAGGACCGTGGCCTCCGACCGCAGCACCTCATCATCGAACAGGCTGGGCTGATCGACGGTCGAGGGGAACTCGATCGCCTGATCCCCGGTGATGCCGGTCGTAGCGCTCACATCCACCTGCCCTCGTCTGCGGGGATCCAACGCTAGGGGCGGGGCCGGGCAAGGTCAACGCGACCCGCCGTAGGGCTCATCCCTGGGATCCGAAGTCCTCAGGGGACACCTGGTCGAGGAACTCCCGGAACTTCTCGACCTCGTCCTCCTCCTCGTCGGGGATGACCACTCCGGCCTCGTCGAGGACCTCGTCGGCCGCGAAGATCGGCGAGCCCGTGCGCAGCGCCAAGGCGATCGCATCGCTGGGCCGGGCGCCTACCTCGGTGCCCGACTCGAACACGAGGTCCGCGTAGAAGACCCCATCCTCGAGCCTCGTGATGCGTACCTCCTGGAGAGGCGAGGACAGGGCCTCGAGTAGGTCGCGCATGAGGTCGTGGGTGAGGGGCCGCTGCGGCACGACGCCCTGCTGGGCGAAGGCGATGGCGGTGGCTTCCACGGCGCCGATCCAGATCGGCAGGTAGCGCCCGCCCTCGCCCTCCCGCAGGAGGACGATCGGCTGGTTGGAGGGCATCTCCACGCGCACGCCCACGACGTCGACCGGCTTCATGCCCCGAGCCTAACCCTCGCTATCGGGGCAGGCCCGCGCGGACGAGGGCGACGTGCAGGTCGATGAGGAGAGCGAGCAGGCGCGCCCGGGCCTCCCCTTCGAGTGCCGGATCTGCGCCGCTGGAGCCTCTGCGAGGCGCCAGCGCCTGCTCCACGAGCCCTATCTCCCGGTCCGCGGCGACGCGCGACGAGCGGAGATGGCGCGGCTCGATGCCGAACTCCTCGAGACGATGGACGACCGTGCAGATGGCCAGGGCGTCGGTGTCCCGGGAGCTCACTAGCCCGAATTTCTCCAGGTCATCGAAGGTCGCCCGGTCGATGCCTGACCGCTCGCAGATCTCGGCCGGGCTCATGGCGCGCGGGCGGCCCCGCCGGAGCCGCTGGGGCGAGGTCTCCTGCGGCTCTCCCCCGGGAGCGGGGACCGTCGTGTCGAGGCCCTCGCGGATCACCTTCAAGGGGAGGTACTCATCGCGCTGCAGGCGGAGGATCCGCCGCAGTCTCTGGACGTCCTCGGGGGCGAAACGACGACTCCCGCGGGGAGTCCGCTCGGGCTCGATGAGCCCCTCGCTCTCGAGGTAGCGGACCTTGGATGCCGTGATGTCCGGGAACTCCTCGGACAGCGACTCCAGCAGGTCGCCCATCGACAGGGACCTGTCGGAGGTCACCGGTGGTCCCCGGGGCCCCCTCCGGCGAGGTAGGCGAAGCGGTACTTGCCGATCTGCACCTCATCGCCCGCCTGCAGCAGACGGTCATCGACGCGCTGTCGGTTGACGTAGGTGCCGTTCAGGCTGCCCGTGTCGGCCAGCCGCCAGCCGTCGGCGACCCGACGGAACTCGGCATGGCGCCGGCTCACCGTGACGTCGTCGAGGAACAGGTCGGAGTCCGGCTCGCGGCCCGCCGTCACGAGGTCACCGGTGAGCAGGTACGTCGCCCCCTCGCCCGCGCCTCGCCGCACGACCAGGGCGAACTGGCCCGGCGCCACGCCGTGGATGACACCGGTGCCGACCGCCGGGAGCGACCCCGTCGATGGCGGACCGCCCTGGCCCACGAAGGTCTCGTCGTGGGCCTGGGGCAGCGGCGCACCGCATCGCCGACAGAACCGGTCACCGGGGTCGGAGACATGCGGGCACTCGGTCATGCTCACGCCTCGCCGATGAGCGCCCGGTACTCGGCGGGACTAAGAAGGCCCTCGAGCCCACCGCTGGGACGGACCTCCGCCATCCAGCCCGCACCATAGGGATCGGAGTTGACAGTCTCCGGGGCATCGCCCAGGACGTCGTTCGTGCGCACGACCTCGCCGCTCACCGGGGCGTAGAGCTCGCTCACGCTCTTCGTCGACTCGACCTCGCCGCACGGAGCGCCCGCGGAGATGGAGGTGCCGGCGGCGGGAAGGTCGACGTAGACGATGTCACCGAGGGCATCCTGGGCATAGTCGGTGATGCCGAAGACCACCGTGCCCTCCGGGGTCTCGCGGACCCACTCGTGCTCCGCGGTGTACAGCGCGTCCTCGGGTACCACGGTTGCCTCCCTGCTCGATGCCTGGCCCGAACCTATCCGGGGCCTCTCCCCACGGCAAGGATGGCCCTACTCGCGGTCGCGACGGTGCTCCGCGACGACGTTCTCGACGAGGGCGATCCATTCCTGGCCGACCTGCATCCCCCGTGCGTAGCTCGGGGCCTCCACCCACAGTCGTGTCAGGGGCTCGTGCGCATCAGGAAGGACCAGGCACCACGATCCATCGTCCTCGAGCACCCGCACACCGTCGGTGTGGTCAGCCGTCCGGGTCCCGGCCTGTGCCTGGACCGCTCGCATCACTGCTCCCTTGGCCGCCCACGGTGTCTGCACCGCGTGGCGCAGCGTGACCGAGCGCGGGATGCGCGACTCGATGGCGCTCAGCGTCAGGTTGGTCCTCGCCACGAGACCGATGAGCGCCAGGGCGGTGGCAATCGCATCCCGGCGCCCGCCGGATCCGCGCACGGCGAACCCGCCCTGCCCGTCGGAGCTGAGCAGTGCGTGCTCGTCCGCCACGAACGTCTGCGTCGACGGCACGCGGCGCACCTCCACGCCATGGAAGCCGGCGACCTGCTCCGAGAGCCGCGACGCGGTCACGGGAAGCACGACATGCCCGGCATGGGCCTCCGACGCCACGAGGTCCATGACCACGAGCAACGCTCGATCGTCGTCCATCACTTGGCCCAGGTCGTCCACGATCGACAGTCGCTCCCCCGTGGAGTCGATGCTGAGCCCGAGGCTGGCGCCCATGGACACCACCGTGTCCGCGAGGGTGCGCAGTCCGGCGCGCCGATCGTCGTCGGAGACCACGGCCCGCGACTCCTCGAGTCGACCTCCCAGCAGCACGAGGTCCACGTCGACGCCGCGCAGCACGGTCGGCAGGGCCAGCGCCGAACTGCCGCCGGCGGAGTCGACGACGACGGTGAGGTCGGCCTGCGCCACGCCCTCGAGAGAAATGCCCGATCGAACCCGTGCGGCGTACTCCTCCAGGGCGTGCTCCGGGGGGACGACGTCGCCCACCGCGCCGGGGAACGGGCGTCGGAACTCCCGCCGTTCGAAGACCCTCGAGATCCGCCGTGACTCGGCATCGGAGATGTCACGGCCGGCGCTATCGAGCAGGACGATGTCGAGCCGCTCGGGGCGTCCGGCCGTCGCCCTCACGAGAACGCCCGCGGCGGCATGCCGGCCCACGTCGTCCCGGAGGACGGGGGCAGGTGCCACGCGGTGGTCGCGCACGGTGATCCCCGAGGCGGTGAGCGCCCCGGTGAGGAGGCTGGAGTACGAACGGGCGGCCCGGGACTGGTCGCGCGCCACGGAGACAACGGCGTCCTTGGGCAGGACGCTCGCCAGGGCGGAGGCGGCGCGCACGACGTTCTCCGGGGTGATGTCCACCGACATGGTCCCGGAGAGGCCGCCGGCCTGGACGAGGTATCGATGGCCGGTGCTGTCCCACACCACGGCGCCATGGATGCGGGATCCCGACTCGAGGGTCTTCCCCGGATAGACCAGGCTGCCGGTGGACACATCCACCTCCTGCTCGAGCCGGCACTCGTCGGCGACGACGGCTCCGTCGGCCAGGCGGGAGCCGCTTCCGATCTCGACGGATCGTCCGACGACGCATCCGGTGAGCGAGGTATCGATGCCGGCGTACACGTGGTCGAGGAGGAGCGCGCGCTCGAGCCGGGCACCGCGACGGATCACCGCGCTCGCACCGACGACCGTGTGCGGCAGGATGGCGGCTCCCGCCTCGATGGTGGAGTGTGCCCCGATGAACGCCGG
>JBPCSL010000006.1:0-9969 GCA_051007175.1 Candidatus Nanopelagicales bacterium | reverse complement strand
GTGTGGGGGGGGTGGTTGCGCATGGGCACCGGGGTTGCCCCCCCCCACCCCCCGCCACTCAACGCCGTCTCGCACGCGCTCACCAGGAGCCGCCACCACCCCCACCGCCGCCGCCCCCGGAGAAGCCGCCCCCGCCCGAGAAGCCGGATCCGCCCGACGCACGCGGTGCGGTGAATGCCGACGACACGGTGGCAGTGCCGCCTGACATGAGGCTGTGAACCATGGCGGTGTTGGCGAGATAGAGACCCGACATGCGCAATTGCTCCTCGGTGAGATCGGGGAAGGCTCCCGACCAGGAGTCCTCGAGATCGAACAGCACGGCATAGGGCAGCATCGTCGCGTAGACCGCATAGTCAGGCAGGCCGAGCCGCTGCACGAGATCGCGACGGGCAGCCGCCGGATCCGTGTCGAGGAACCGCCGGAACCCTTGGACCTCCGCCTCGAACTTGGCCGTCGCCACCGTCTCGTGATCGGGAACCAGGAACCGCGCAATGGCGAGCCCGAGTGTGAGGCCCACAAGGGATGGCAGGACCCCCGCAAAGACGACCATGTTCTCCGACCACAGCCCGCCGAAGAACGCGGCGACAGTGAGCATGAGCAGGACTCCTGACGCGCAGCCGACCCGATGGCGCGCCGAGCGAGCCTCAGCATCGAAGCGCTCCGCGAGGATCGCCTGCCGGCGCAGGTCACTCTGGACGCCGGAGACGGCCTTGGCGAAGTCGGCGTCGTAGCCCTGGAGAGTCGCGCGATCTCGGCCCTCGAAGATGGCGCCCGCCATCTTCTCTTCCCACGGCCGCAGGCCGTCGGTGCCGGCGCCCCACCACGCGAGGTCGATGCGTCCTGGAGCGAAGATGCCGCCGTCATCGGAACTCAGGGTGATGTAGCGGCGAGCCACGAGGTCGAGGAGCGTGGCGAGCACCGCACGCGCCGGCAACTCTCCATCGAGTCCGACCGCGATCTCCGCCGGACGGAGGTTGTCGGGTGGCGCGAATCGCACCGGCGCATTCGGGATGTCGACTCCGCGCAGGCGGCGGCGCAGCAGGAGGACGACGAGGATCGGCAGCACCAGCAGCAGGAGCCCAGCGCCTAGCCCGAACGGGATGACCCGGCCGGGCGATGACGACAGCGGGGCGGACGTGACCGTGCGCGTGGGTGGAGTCGTGAACGCTGATCCGGGAAAGGCGATGACCGTCGTCAGCCCCTGGGCGGGGAAGAGCGCTGCCTTGCGGAAGCTCACGCTGTCACCGCTGATGCGGTCGTTGCAGCCCGCGACCTCGCCGTAGTAGCCGGCGTAGCACTGAGCCGCCAGCACGTCGCCGGGCCCGACGACATCGACCTGTGCCTGGTAGATGTACACGTTCCATCCGTTGCCGATGAAGTCCCAGTACAGCTCAGCGTCGCCCGCGGAGAAGCCGTAGGGATTGGCAGCAGCAAGCTCGCCTGCCGTCATCGAGCGAAGCGCTCCCTCGACGACGTAGGAGATCTCGTAGACATGGGCTCCCGAGATCGTCGCCTCCGGATCGCCGATCTTGACCTCGAGCAGCATTCCTGACTGACCGAGCTCGTAAGGGACGCTGCGGTCATCCATCGTCACCGACTCGACCGTCACCGAATGCACCCACCGCGACCCGTCCGGCAGCTCGTCCTCAACCGGCAGTGTCCGGAAGATGCCGTGGCGTTGCTCGGTGCCGAAGTCGTAGGAGATGGTCTCCGTCACGTGCATGAGGCCATCGGGGGTGACCTGCGCCTCGACCGCATACGAGGAGATCGATTCGGCGGCCCACGCAGGCGAAGACCCGACCAGGGCAGCGAGCGCGCCCAAAGCCAGCGCCGCCCCGATCGCCACCGCTCGGCGCATCGCCGTCGACGCCCGGTCCATGGCGACTAGAACTGCACGGTGGGCGCCGCCCGTCGGCCCTCGTCCGGCTCCTGGTACATGGGGCGCTCCGAGACGCCCGCGACGCCGGCGAACCACATCGAGGGAATCGTGCGCAGGGCGGTGTTCAACTTCACCACCGAGTCGTTGTAGTACTGCCGCGCGAACTGAAGCTGGCTCTCGACGTCAGTCAGCTGCCCTTGCAGGTCACGGAAGTTCGCCGTCGCGGTCAGTTGCGGATAGGCCTCGGCCACCGCGAAGAGTCGGCCCAGCGCTGAGGTCATCGCCGCGTCCGCCGACGATTTGGCGTTGATGTCACCGGCCGATGCGGTGCGCGTCCGAGCAGTGGTCACCGCCACGATCGTGGACGCCTCGAAATCCTTCGCGCCCTTCACCGTCTCCACGAGGTTGGGTACGAGGTCAGCTCGCTTAGTGAGCAGGGTGTCAATGTCGCCGAGGGAGCCGGTGCACATGACGTCATACCGGCGCAGCTTGTTGAATTGGGCTATCCCGAAGACGATGACCACGACCACCACGACTGCGATGAGGCCGAAGATGAGCCATCCCATTGAGTCAGTGTCCACCCTGGGAGCCCAGGTTTCCACTCCATGCCCGGACAAAGCGGAGTCCCCGACGCCCGAGGGCACCGGGGACTCCGCCGACGAGGATCCCTACTGGGTCACGGTGACCGCGACGGTCCACTCCTCGTTGGTGGTGGAGTTCTTGAGCGTGACGGTCGCCGCACCGGCTGCGAGCGCCTCGCCACCGGGGAGGAACTGCGCCGAGCCGTCATCCTTGCCCTGCGTGACGGCGAGGACGGCCGGGTCGCTGGACTCGATGGTCCAGGCCTTCACGTCGTCGACCTTGAAGGTGATCATGCGGCCCACGGCGACCTCCGCCGTCGTGGTGCCGGGCTCAACGATGACGGGACCGATCATTCCGGCGCCTCCCTGGTCGGATGTGGGGGCGGCGGAGCTGGACGCCGCACTGCTGGAGGACGAGCCGCCCGACGAGCCACAGGCGGTGAGGACGCCGGCTCCGGCGACGGCAATGAGACCGGCGGCGGCCAGGGTGACTCCGCGACGGGCGGTGAACTGCATGGTGACCTCTTTCGACGTATGCGAGCCGCTGCTGCGGCGCTGAGCCTCGGTCGGCTCTCACGAGGGTAGACGGACGCGGTCCGGGAAGGGTTCCTCAGCCGTTCGGCTGATCCCCCATGTCCAAGGTCCCGCCCTTGGGCATCGGGTCCAAGGTCCCGACCTTGGGCATGGGGTCCAAGGTCCCGACCTTGGGCATCGGGTCACCGGGGCCGGGCGGACCAGCCAGACTGGGCCCATGACCAGCCGGCGCAGCCCCTCGAACCGGGGGGAGTCCCCCACGGCCGCCCCCAAGGTGGAGTTCGAGGACACGACGCCCTATGACGCCTACGTGCGCTCCTCCACCCTCGCATCGCTGCAGCGCACCGCCACGAACGTGCCGGGCGAGTACATGTTCCTCGTCCTGTCCCAGATCATGGAGCTCTACTTCAACCTCATCGCCTTCGAGTGGCGCACCGCCCAGCGGTTCCTCCGCGAGGACGACCTCCCGAATGCCCTCGTCGCCATGCGGCGCAGCGTCGACCATTTCAAGGGCCTCAACGCGTCCTGGCAGAGCTTCAAGTGGATGACGCCCACCGACTTCAATGCATTCCGTGAGGCGCTCGGCGAGGCCTCCGGCTTTCAGTCCTTCCTCTACCGGCACCTGGAGTTCCTGCTCGGATTCAAGGACCCCGCGCTCCTGCGGCCGCATAAGCACGTCGCCGGCAACCACTATGCCGAGCTCGTCACCGCCTTCGAGTCCCCGAGCCTGTACGACGACGCCCTCGCCTACCTCGCGCGTCACGGGTACGACGTACCCGCAGAGGTCCTCGCGGGCGAGATCGCGCAGACGCACGAGTGGAACGAAGGCGTCGAGGACGTGTGGGTGGCCCTCTACGGGACCACCGGCCACGGAGATCCCCAGCGCATGCTCGCGGAGTCCCTCACCGACATCGCCGAGGAGTTCAGCACCTGGCGCTACTGGCATCTCATCGCCGTACGCCGTGCCATGGGCGCGAAGGGCGGCACCGGGGGCTCGGCCGGGCTCGCCTGGCTCGAGAAGAGCCTCCAGCGGCAGGCCTTCCCCGAGCTGTGGTCGGCCAGGACAAGAATCTGAGGCATGCGCGCCTACGATCCCTCCCTCGACTCTGCTGATCCGGGCTGGCGCGGGGAGTTCCTCCTCCCGCCCTTCGAGGGCGATGCCGCCGCTCCCGGAGGCGCCTTCCCCGAGGTCGCGTACTTCGCGGGAAACTCCCTAGGCCTGCAGCCGCGGGCGACACGGGCTGCGCTCGAGGTTGAGCTCGACCGCTGGGCGCTGTGGGGAGTCGAGGGGCAGTTGACGGGGCCGCGGCCCTGGAAGGACTACCACGAGGCGCTGCGCGACCCTGCCGCACGACTCGTCGGGGCGCTGCCGCACGAGACCGTCATCATGAACACGCTCACGGCCAACCTGCACTTCATGATGGCGACCTTCTACCGGCCGGCCGGGCGCCGCACCAAGATCGTCATGGAGGACATCGTCTTCCCCTCCGACGGATATGCGATCGCATCGCAGGCGCGGTGGCATGGCCTCGATCCCGCCGAGCATGTCATCCGGATGCGCCCGCGCGAGGGCGAGGACGTGCTGCGCACCGAGGATGTCGTGGCGCGGATTCGCCAGCTCGGCGACGAGGTTGCCATGGTCGTCTTCAGCGCGGTCAACTACCTCACCGGCGAGTGGATGGACATGCCAGCCATCACCGATGCCGCGCACGAGGTCGGGGCCATCGCCGGTTGGGACCTCGCCCACGCGGCCGGCAATGTGCCGATGCGCCTGCACGACTGGGGCGTGGACTGGGCCGCCTGGTGCTCCTACAAGTACCTCAACTCCGGGCCTGGCGCGGTAGCGGGCTGCTTCGTCCACGAGCGGCATGCCCGCGACACGTCGCTGCCTCGTCTCGCCGGCTGGTGGGGCACGCGGACCGATACGCGCTTCCGCATGGAGCCCGGCTTCGACCCGCCACCGACCGCCGACGCGTGGCAGGTGTCCAACCCGCCCATCTTCGCCATGACCCCCGTGCAGGTGTCCCTGGAGATCTTCGACCGCGTCGGCATGGACACCCTGCGCGAGCGCAGCCTCCGCCTGACGGCGTACCTCCGCTCCCTCGTGGACGAGATCGCCGCCGAGCTGCCCGCCGGGTCGCTCACGATCGTCACTCCCGCCGAGGACGCTCGACACGGCTGCCAGCTCTCCCTGCGCTTCCAGGCCGACATCAGGGTGCTCGCCGACACACTGCGAGACCTCGACGGCGTCATTGCCGACACCCGCAATCCCGACATCATCCGGTTCGCGCCGGTGCCGCTCTACACGTCGTACCTCGACTGCTGGCGCGCGGCCGATTCCCTGCTGCGCCGGCTCTCCTGACATGCGCCGCTTCACCGAGCCGTACGGCGATCATCCCCGTCAGTTCGGGGAGTGGTTCCTGCCGGAGGCCGAGGCGGCGCCGCTGGTGATCCTCGTCCACGGCGGCTACTGGCGGCCGGTGTGGCGGCTCGACATCGAGGAGGCCACCGCGCTCGACCTCGCCGCGCACGGATTCGCCGTGTGGAGCCTCGAGTACCGCACGTATGAGTTCCCGTGGCCCACCACCCTGGTCGACGTGGCGACCGCGATCGACCAGGGCCTCAACGATGCCTCACGGCACGGCGTCGACGTCTCGCGTCGCGCGCTCCTCGGCCACTCCGCGGGCGGCGGCCTTGCGGCCTGGGCGACATCCCGACGCGGCATCCCGGCCGATGCACCCGGCCACGATCCCTCCGCGCCCACCTTCGATCTCGTCGTCCTGCACGCCCCGGTCGCCTGCCTCGGGATCGCCAGCCACGAGCACCTCGGCGACGGGGCGGTCGACACCTTCATGGGCGGCCGCCCTGAGGACGTCCCGGAGCGGTACGCCGTCACCGATCCGCATGCGCTCACCCCGGACCCGGCGGGCCAGCGGGTGCTGCTGCACGGGGACGCCGACGAAGACGTGCCCCTCACGCAGAGCGAGGCTTACCTCACGCACCTGCGCGAGCAGGGCATGCCGGCCGAGCTCACGATCATGCCCGGCGACGGCCACTACGAGATCCTCGACCCCACCTCGTCGGTCTCCACCCTGCGGCGCGACCTCCTCACCCGGGCCCTGCGACCAGGAGCACAATGAGTGATGTGACAGCCAAAGTGGTGGCGGGCAAGGCAACTCCCCGGGGGGCCTACCCCCACGTGAAGACCGTCGGCGACATGGTGTGGGTGTCCGGCACCAGCAGCCGCCGGGCCGATGACACCTTCGCGGGGGTCATGGTCGCCGACGACGGCTCGGTGACGCTCGACATCCGCGAGCAGACGCGCGCCGTCATCGAGAACATCCGTGACCTCCTGCGCTCGGTCGACAGCGATCTCGGCGATCTCGTGCAGGTGACGAGCTATCTCGTCGATATGGCCGACTTCCCCGGCTACAACGAGGTCTACGCCGAGTTCTTCGACTACACCGGCCCCACGCGCACGACCGTTGCCGTGCGCGAGCTCCCCCATCCCCATCTGCTGATCGAGATCACCGCGGTAGCACATCGCGGGGCGCGAAAGACGGAGGAATAGATGTCTGACCTCACCACGACCCTCAACTTCAACGCCTGGGTCGATACGCATGGCCACGAGCTCAAGCCTCCGGTGTCCAACAAGGAGATGTTCCCTGGCGGCGACGACTTCATCGTCATGGTGGTCGGCGGCCCCAACCAGCGCACCGACTTCCACTCCGAGCCCTACGAGGAGGTCTTCTATCAGGTGCGCGGCAACATGCACGTCAATCTCATGACCCCGGATGGACCGGCCCGCGTGGACATCCGCGAGGGCGAGATGTGGGTCCTCCCCCGCTGGATGCCGCACTCGCCCCAGCGCCCCGAGGCAGGCTCGATCGGCCTCGTCTTCGAGCGCCCACGCGAGGAGGGGACCCTGGAGAAGTTCCAGTGGTACTGCCCGTCCTGCAACGCCAAGATCCACGAGGTCGAGCTCCAGGTGCGCGACATCGCCGCTGACCTGCCCCCCATCTTCGAGGCCTTCTACGCCGACGAGTCGGCGCGCACCTGCACGAGCTGCGGGCACCTGCATCCCGGCAAGGGGTGACCTTGCCCGTCATCGACATCCACTCGCACGTCGTTCCCCTGGGCTGGCCGGACCTGGCCGAGGCGACGGGCGACCAGGATCCCTGGCCGCGCCTGCGCCTCGACTCCGAGCGCGACGCGATGATCCTCATCGGCGACCGCGAGTTCCGCCGCATCTCCGACCAGTGCTGGGACCCCGAGGTGCGCGCGGCCGACATGGATGCCGATGGCGTCGACGCCCAGGTGGTCTCGCCGACCCCGGTCTTCTTCTCGTACGCGCGGTCCGCGGATGCCGGCACCAAGGTCTCGCGCATCTTCAACGACCTCGCGCTGGAGATCAGCGCGGGCCTGCCCGACCGCCTGCTGCCCTTCTGCCAGGTGCCGCTCCAGGACATCGACGCGGCGTGCGCCGAGCTCGACCGCTGCCTGGAGGCGGGACACCGGGGCGTGGAGATCGGCAATCACGTCGGCGACCGCGACCTCGACGACCCGGGCGTGGTGGAGTTCCTGCAGCACTGCGCCGCGCAGGGGGCTCCCGTCTTCGTCCACCCCTGGGACATGCCGAGCTCGCCGCGGCTGAACCGCTGGATGGCGCAGTGGCTCGTGGGCATGCCGGCCGAGACGCACCTGTCGATCCTCGCGATGATCCTCGGCGGGGTCTTCGACCGCGTCGGCTCCGACCTGCGCATCTGCTTCGCCCACGGCGGCGGCTCGTTCCCCTACTGGCTCGGCCGCCTCGAGAACGCCTGGCACCAGCGCCACGATGTCGTCGGGGTCTCCGAGCAACCGCCGTCGGCGTACCTCGACCGCTTCTCCGTGGACTCCGTGGTCTTCGACGAGCGCGCCCTGCGCGACCTCGTCGACACCATGGGAGTGGGCCGCGTGATGCTGGGCTCCGACTACCCCTATCCCCTCGGCGAGCGGCCCGCGGGCGCCGTCGTGCGCACGGCGTCGTTCCTCGACGACGAGGACCGCGCCCGCATGCTCGGCGGCAACGCCGAGGCCTTCCTCGACCTCGCCCTCACCCAGGAGGATCTGACATGACCGAACGCATCGCGATCGTCGGAGCCGGGCTCACCGGCGCACTCCTGGCCACCATGCTCGGCCAGAGGGGCTACGACGTCGTCGTCTATGAGCGCCGCAGCGACCCGCGCGCGACCGGGGCCGAGCGCGGCCGCAGCATCAACCTCGCGATCTCGACTCGCGGACTCACTGCCCTGCGCCAGGTCGGCCTCGAGGACGACGTCCTCGGCCGGGCGCTGCTCATGAAGGGCCGGATGATCCACGCCGCCGACGGGGCTCAGGAGTACCAGTCCTACAGCGCCGACGGCGAACTCGGCATCAACTCCATCAGCCGCGGGGAGCTCAACGCCGTGCTGCTCGACGCCGCCGAGCGCCTGCCGAACGTCGACCTCCGCTTCGATCATCGACTCACGTCCTTCGATGTCGACAGTCGCGCGCTCTCCTTCGCCGGACCCTCGGGCGCGGTCGACGACACCCCCGACGTCGTCATCGGCGCCGACGGCGCCTTCAGCGTCGTACGCCGTGCGATGCAGTCCCGCGACGGCTTCGACTACTCGCAGGACTACCTCAGCCACAGCTACAAGGAGCTGTCGATCCCACCGGTCGACGGCGACTACGCCCTCGACTCGGGAGCCCTCCACATCTGGCCCCGCGGCGCGTCGATGATGATCGCGCTGCCGAACCTCGACAAGACGTTCACCGCAACCCTCTTCTGGCCGCGCAAGGGGCCGGGGTCCTTCGAGGACATCGACACTCCGGAGAAGGCCCGCCGCTACTTCGACGACAACTACCCCGATGCCTCGGACCTCATGCCCGACCTCGAGGAGGACTACCGACTCAACCCAGTCGGCTCGCTGCTCACGGTGCGCTGCGCGCCGTGGAATGCCGGACACGTCGCGCTGATCGGCGATGCCGCCCATGCCATCTGCCCCTTCTACGGACAGGGTGCCAACGCCGGCTTCGAGGACTGCATCGAGCTCATCGCGCAGCTCGACCTCCATGCGGGCAACTGGGAGCCCGCCCTCGCGGCGTACTCGCGGATCCGCAAGCCACAGGGCGATGCGATCGCCGACCTGGCCCTGCACAACTTCATCGAGATGCGCGACTCCGTGAACTCCCCCGGCTATCGCGCACTCCACGGCACCGAGTTACTGCTGCACCGGGCGCTCGGTGATCGCTACAAGACCCGCTACGAGATGGTCTCCTTCAGCACCATCCCCTATGCCGAGATCGAGCCGACGGTCCGCAAGCAGCGCACGGTGGCCGGGCTCGCGGCCGCGGCGGGATTCGCCGCCCTCGCGGCGGTGGGACTGGCCAGTCGGCGCCGCTGAGGGTGCCCGCCCGCGGACGGACTAGTGGGCCGCGTCGGGGTCGAAGCTGTAGCCGAAGCCCTTGCGCGTGACGATGCACTCGCCGATGCCCGTGGGCGCCAGCAGCATGCGCACGCGGCGGACGTACTCGGTGACCGAGCCCTCGGTCCGCCACGACGAGCCCCACACGGCGCGCAGCAGGGCCTCGCGGCTGAAGACCACTCCGGGATAACTCGCGAGGTAGTGCAGGAGGGTGAACTCGCGTGCCGACATCCGCACCGGGCTTCCGTCGACGAGGATCATGCGGCGCTGCGTGTCGATGCGCAGGCGGCCGATCTCGACATCGCCCAGCGCCGTGTCGCCGCGCGACGGCGTCGTCATCGTCGGAGCCTCGGGACGCATCACGACGACGTCGTAGCGCAGCGCCTCGACCGGCATAAGGCCCTGGCGATGGGAGGGGACGTGGGTGTCGACGCGGTATCCCGCCGACTCCAGGGCCTGGATCACGCCCGCGAGGTGCTCACTGCCCGGGTCCTCATCGAGGACCAGCACCGAGGTGGAGACTGCG
>JBPCSL010000005.1:0-8174 GCA_051007175.1 Candidatus Nanopelagicales bacterium | reverse complement strand
CAGCGGGACGAGCCACATGACGTACTGCGGGGAATACACCTTGTTGGTCACCGCGAACGCCGCCACGACGAGGAAGAGCATCGGGATGAGCCGCGGCCGCTTCGGCGCGAAGAGGATGAGCACCGCGATGATCACGCACAGGGCCAGGAAGCTGCCCGTGGCCACGTAGTTGAGCATGTCCGGCGGCACCTGCGGCAGCCCCCACAGGGTGACGGCGTACCAGATGGATCCCCAGTCCTGGCCACGCGTCTGGCTGAACTCGTAGAAGTGCGCCCACCCGTCGAAGTTCCCGACGATAAAGGGGATGTTGACGACGAGCCAGGCAAGGGCGGCGCCCCCCGCCAGCTTGCCGAAGTCCTTGAGCTTGCCCGCGCGCAGACACAGGAGGAACCACGGGCCGAGCAGCACGATCGGATAGAACTTCGCCGCGATCGCCAGGCCCAGCACCACGCCCGCCCAGAACGCATACTTGCGGGACCACAGCAGGATCGACCACATCACCAGGCCGATCGGGATGAGGTCCCAATTGATCGTGCCAGCCAGGATGATCGTCGGTGCCAGCGCGATGAGCGCGGCATCCCAGGGGCGCGCCTTGACGATGCGTGATGCGCACACCACCGCCATGAGAAGGAACGGGAAGAGCAGGATCACGTTGATGACGAAGAATGTGAGCGACGGCGTCGCCGCCGGCGCGATTACGAGCACGCCCTTGGTCAGCCAGGCCGCGACTTGCATGAAGATGCCGGTGAGCACCGGGTATTCGAGGACCTCGCCATTGGGCGGTGTCTGCAGGTAGGGGAAGAAGCCGTCGGCGAAGCCGCGGCCGCCATACAGGGGCGGGATATCGGAGTAGCAGAGGTGCTCGTATCGATCGGGTGATGCCCAGCCGTTGGACATGCACGGCCAGTCGATGAGAGCCCCGACGATGTAGGCGAGGGTCGACAGCAGGATGAGTACGCGCACTGGCGTCCAGAAGCCGCCGGCGCCCACAATCGCGAAGCGGCCGAGCGGCCCGCCGATCAGCGGAGTGCTCGCACGGACCACCGGATCCTCGCGCGAGGGGACGACGACATCGGCCACGGGCGTCCCCGTGACCGACTGCGTCCCCTCGTCGCTCACGGGCTACTTCCGCTTGCGGGTCTTCAAAGTCTGGCTGGCGATCTCCTGGGCCACGGCCTTGCCCGCCTTTGGCAGGTCGATGATGCGCGCCGGGATGTTGGTGTCGTCCGCGAGGTGGTAGCTCGCGCAGACGCGGTGGTAGCCATCGGCGATGGTGAGCGGCAGCCCCAGCTCGATACCGCCCCGGATGAGCAGGACCGGCGACAGCTTGATGCCCTTGACGATCTTGGCCAGGTCCTCCGCGACATGGGCGTCGTTCAAGGGGAGCAGCTGCAGGCAGGACGCGCGCAGCAGGTCCTTGGCCTTGTAGGTGACGATCGGCGCCGACTTCAGCTTCTTCACCAGGTGATCGACGAGATCCGCGTCCGCGATGAGACTGAGGTAATTCGCCGCTGCCGGGTAGTCGTGCTTATCCGGCTTGTCTTCCCAGATGGGGCCCTTCACAAGACTGGCCATGACCGTCCTTTCGTATGTCTGCACAGGGTACGGGGCATCCCGTGTGCGCTGCGGTCAGACCGTGTCCAGTGCGCCATCCCGAACGACGACCCGTATCCGCTAGGGCGGATCGCCGGTCACCGACGGCGAGTCCGTGGGCTCCGGCGTCGGTGAATCCGTCGGCTCCGGCGTCGGCGTCGGCGTCGGACTGTCCGTCGGAGACGGGCTGTCCGTCGGCGTCGGGATCGGTGTCGGTGACTCCGTGGGCGACTCGGTCGGCGACGGCGAACTGCTCGACGGCGTGGGCGACGCCGTCGGCAGCGGGCCAACGAAGGACTCCACCGGAAGGTTCGCCAGCGCCGCCTGATTGAACGCCGTCCAGATGGCGACCGGATACCCGCCGCCGCCGATCGCCGGAGCACCGCCGTCGAGCCCGTCGATGGGGATCGGGTTGCCGTCGGCATCTTCCTTGGCCATGAGGACCGCGGTCGACAGCTGCGGGGTGTAGCCGACGAACCACACGGACTGGTTGTCGTTGCTCGTGCCGGTCTTGCCGGCGACCGGGCGGCCCAGCGCTTGGGCGCCCGTGGCGGTCCCGGACGTCACCACGGTCTGCAGCGCAGAGTTCACGGTGTCGGCCACCTCGCTCGCCACCGCCTGGCTGAGGTCGGGCTGCCACTCGTACTGCAGTCCGCCGTTGGTGCCGTAGACCTGCTTCACGGTGGACCAGTCGGTGCGCTGGCCACGCGCCGCCAGGGTCGAGTAGGCGGACGCCATGCTGATGCCCGACGGGGATGCCGTGCCGAGGACGAAGGTGAGGTCGAGGTTGTCGGGCGACTGGCCCGGGGTGTCCATTGGCAGGCCCAGACGGTACGCCGCATCCGCAACCTTGTCGACGCCCACCTGGTCCTCGACCGTGACGTAGACGGTGTTGACGGACAGCGCGGTTGCCTCCGTGAGCGACACCTCTCCGTACGACGTGTCGGCGTAGTTGTGCACGTTGTAGCCGGAGATGTCCTGGGGGGAGTCGCCGTTCCACGTCGAGTCGAGGGTGATGCCCTGCTCGACGGCGGCGGTGAGCGCGAAGGGCTTGAACGTCGAGCCGGCCTGGGCGAAGGCGCGCGTCGCATTGTTGATGGGGTCCGTGACGTAGTCGGGGCCGCCGTACATCGCGACGACCTCGCCGGTGCCGGGACGCACGGCGGCAAGGCCGATGCGCAGCCCTTCGGTGCCCACGGTCGGCCCGACCTCAGAAACCGCTGCCTCTGCCGCCGCCTGCGCGTCCCTGTCGAAGGTCGTGACGATGTGGAGGCCGCCGCCCTCGATCTCCTGGTCGGTGTAGCCGAGCTGGCGCAGGTCGGCCTTCACCGCCTCGAGGAGGTAGCCGACCTGGCCGCCGAGCCGATTGCCCGTCGTGGGCCTGATGATCTCCGGGAAGACGGCATCGGCACGCTGCTGGGGCGTGAGCCAACCCGCCGTCACCATGCCGTCGAGCACCCAGTTCCAGCGGGCCTTGAGGTCCTTGCGGTTGTCGGCGTAGTAACTGGGCGCGCGGATGAGCGACGCGAGCACCGCACCCTGGTTGTAGTCGAGGTTCTTGGCCGACGTGCCGAAGTAGGCGAGTGACGCCGCCTCGATGCCGTAGGCACCGCGGCCGAAGTAGATGGCGTTGAGGTAGTCGCTGAGGATGTCGTCCTTGCTCACCGTCGACTCGAGCTTGACCGAGAGCACCAGCTCCTTGGCCTTGCGGACGAAGGAGCGCTCCGAGGACAGGTAGGCGTTCTTGGCGTACTGCTGGGTGATGGTTGAACCGCCCTGGGTCGATCCCCCGCGGACGTTGTTCCAGATGGCGCGCCCGATGCCGGCCGGGGAGAAGCCGCCATGGTTGTAGAAGTCGCGGTCTTCCGCGGCCAGCACCGCATGCTGCACGTCGACCGGCACATCGGCGAGGGCCACGCTGCGGCGCGTGGAGTCGCCCAGGCGACCGATCTCCGTGGTGCCGTCGGACCAGTAGACGACCGTGGCCTCGGTGGCCGCGACCTCATTGGGCTCCGGCACGGGGGTGAGGACGACGGCGAGGGCAAAGGCCCCGACACCCAGCAGGCCGAGGGCGATGAGGGTGAGGAGGATTCGCAGCCACCACCGCTTCTTCTTGCGGGGCTGCTCCGGCTCCGAGGCACGCCGGGACGCCGTGCCCTTCGCGTGCCGGCTGCCTGCCACGGTGCTCCTCTCCCGAACGGCCTTCCATGATGCGACGAGGCGCCCCGAAAACGTGATGCGGCGCGCCGCCTAAGCGACGCGCCGCATCAGCGGGCGGTTCCCAGCGATGCTGCTAGTCCAGCGTGATCGTGTCCGCGCAGAAGCTGATGCCCTGATTGCCGGTCGGCACCTCTTCCCGGTAGCACGGGATAATCTCCGTGGACACCCCGGTCTTTCCGGGATGCCATCCGAGGTAGGACGGGTCTCCGGCTTCAATGGTCACATTGCTGCACACCACTGGTCCGTAGTAGTAGTCCTTGCGGGTTGTTCCGCTCATCGACACGAGTGGGCTCGTGGTGCCCGGACACGTCCCCCAAGCACCTGTTGAATCCTTGATCACAAACGACATCGTGGCCGCTGTCTTCGAGGTTGCGGTGATCGATAGGGCCATGTTGGTCGTGCCGTAGATCCCCACAATGAACGTTGCCGGGTAGGTGGTGCGCGGCTGCGGATCTGCCGGAGAGATGTTGAGGCTGAAGTTCGGCAAGGCGGCAGGCAGACCGCCACGCACTGTCCTCATCGTGAACGCGAGTCGCCCATCCTTGCCGATCCGCGGATTCGTCACGAAGCCGCTGCGGAAGTCGGTCCAGTCCGCACCGGCCTCCTTCCACGTGATGCGCGTCGGCACGCCCACATTGGCCCGATGACCCAATGCGGTCCATGCCTTCGCCACGTCCTGCGGCTTGAGCGAACCGACCGGTGCCGCACCTCCCTCGGGAGGAGTCCCCATCCACTGGACATTGGGCTGAGCCGGCAGCGAAATGCGGTATCGGTGATTGCCCAGCGCCTTGGCGTGCGCCGTGCCCGAATCGATGCGCACGATCGCGCCCGGCGTGGGCATCGATGGCGCAGCCTGCGCGGCACTCGTGGCGCCCACGAGCTGTAGGGCCAGCAGTGCAGCGCTGGCGACACCAGTGACTGCGCGACGTACTCGGATCATGGGTCCTCCTAAGAAGTGAGCTTGACCGTAGGGATACCGGCGGAACAACGTCACCGAACGGCGTTCATGGACGGCTGAACTACGTCGAGGGAATCGGATCCGACCCGCCGTGGTCCCAGGAGTACTTCGTGCCGCAGCGGGAGACCGATGTGCTGCCGGATGGCACTTGCGCGTAGGTGCACACGGTGATTCCCGTCCAGGTCTTCTGGTATTGCCACGCGATGTAGGTGATGGTGTTGCTCGTCACGACGGTGCTGCCACCGCAGGTGAACCCGTTGAAGGGGAAGCTCTTCGAGGTCGTGCCACCCCCACTGGCAGACGGCACGTTGCCTGTAGCTGGCGCGGCCTGCTGGCAGGGCGTCCACGCACCCGTGGAGTCCTTGTACTGAAACTGAGCGCTCCCCGAGGTGTCCCCACCCGTGGACACAACCCATCCGAAGGTGGACGAGAGTGTCTCCACCTTCCAATAGATCGGGTAGCCGCGCGCATTGACGGAGTCCGGGCGCTGCATGCTGATGATGAAGTTCGGCATGCTCGCGGGCAGGTTGTTGCCCGTGCGGTCGACGATCTTGGCAGTGAAGACGAGGTTTCCGTCCTTGTTGACCTTGGGATTGGTGACCAGTGCCGAGCGCGTTTGCGTGGGGTCGCTCGTCGACTCCCGCCAACTCAAGGTGGCCGGGGCACCCTTGTCAGGGCGGTAGCCCAGCCTGCTCCAGCCCTTCACAAGTTCATCGCGCGAGAAGGTGCCGGTGCGGTCGCCCTTGCCCTGGACCTTGCCGATCCAGTAGACCTCGGACTCCAACGGCGTGGTGATGCGGTAGCGATGCTTCCCGATTTCCTTGGTGGTCGCCGTGCCGCCGCTGACGCTCACGAGTGCAAAGCCCTCGGGCTTCATCTTGGCTGCTTGCGCGATGCTGGGAACGCCGACCAGCGGCATGAGGATGAGGGGTGCGGCCGCCAGCGTCGCTGCGAGCCGGCCTGATCGATTCATGTGACCTCCGTGGGTGATCAGGCGACGGTAGAGAGCCACCCACGTCTACAGCAAGGAATCCGGACGGAATCCCGTGCTGGCACGGTGCTGGTCGGCAACGCCAGGTCCGTGCCTGCCTCCTGCAGGCATCCTTCGAAAGGAGCAGGGCGACGGTCAGTCGAGGAGGTCGCGTGGCTTGGGCGGGGCCTTGCGAGGCACCCCGTCACCGAGCACATAGCTCGTCACCAGGTGGTTCCAGTGGCAGGACTGGCACACCTCCACGACGTACACCCGGAATTCGCCGAACTCGAAGGCCAGGCTCTGCAGGCGCTCGAGCTCGACCGCGGAGCCGGCGAGATGGCCGAGCTGGTCGCCGTAGATGTAAGTGACATGCGTGAGGCTCTCGCGCGAATCCGAGAGCCGGCAGACCGGGCACTGCTCGCCAGTGTCCACGCCGTGGAACTTGGCGGCCCGCAGCAAGTAGGGGTCGGCATCGCAGATGTCGAAGCCATTGAAGACCTGGCCCCCGTAGAGGCCCTGGAGGATCGCGCGCTTCTGCAGGGCGTACTGGACGACCCGCCGCGGCGCCGTGGGATCCGCGACCTGCTCGCGGACCGCCTTCTCGGGCTTCGGGCGCCCCGACTGCCCAACCACGCGGGATCCGCGCGTCGAGGAGGACCGAGGCTCAGCCATGCCGGTCACCCTAAGCGAGGGCGCGGCGGGACGCTCATCGATCGGCAGTCATCACGTGTCGGACATGACGGAGCCGCACCCCTCGGGGTGCGGTCGCGTCCGGGATTGCTTCCGGCGATCAGGCTGTCGCAGGGGGCGCCTTCTCCCGGTGACCGGCCACGTTGAGCAGGGCCGCGCCCACCAGAATGAAGAGGATCCCCAGGCCCGCCACGAGCAGCGAGACACCGAAGGCCACGACCGAGGTGAAGAGCGACGCCCGCAGGAAGGAGCCGTTCATGGCCACCTGGCGCAGCGGATCCTCGCGATCGAGTTGCGCGTAAGTCTTGCCGCCCGTGGCCTCCATGGAGTGGGTCGAGATGACCATGGCCTCGCAGTACGCCGGCAGGGGGCCCGCCACGTCCCGGCCGCCCAGGCAGGCGTCCTCGGAGACCACGATCTTCTCCTTAGCGAGGGTCGAGCTCACCATCGCATACGTCGTGACGCCGCCGACGATCATGACGGCACCCACGACCATCAGGATGATGCTGATGACGCGGGCGCCAGTGTAAGAACCGGTTCGGCTCGCCATGTCTCCTCCAAGGCTCTCGAGCAGATGCACGTCATCCACTGCCCTGACTGTCCCGCTCGTGGAGATGCGGCGATAGGGATCCGACGGACCGATCACGCAACGCAGACCTACTGATGACCTGGGTCCTCCGCGAATCCAGGACCTTAGTCCCCGGATTCGTCGGCGAGGGTCACGCAGGAGAGATGGCAGACGGGCCTGAGGACCACGAGAATGACTGAGAGTTGCACGCAGGAAGAGACGTCGTCGAGTTCACCTTGAGGGTCCAGCAGGGCAGCATGCTCGTCCTGCCACCCGGCTGCATCGGGCTCCAGGCAACATAGGTCGACGGGCCACTCAGGATGGTGACGTCGTTGCACGAGAAGCCGTTGTACGCCACGTTGCCCTGAGTCGCACCGGTGGGCAGCGAGGAAGGCGCCAGGCTGAGCACCGGCACCTTGTAGAAGCCCGAGCAGGAGACCCAGTTGTTCGGCGAATTCAGGTAGGAGAAGTCCACCTGGGCAGAGGTGTCGCCCGTCGCGCTTGGCTTGAAGCCGAGGGTGTTCGTCATGAGCCAGATCCCCCACGCATGAGGATACTTGCGGGGGCGTTCCGGTGCCGAGCTGATGTTGAAGCTGAAGTCGGGCAGGACGTGCGGCAGGGTGCCGCCGACGGTGCGGGCAGAGAACACCAGCTCACCCTTGCCGTTGACGCGCGGATCTGACACCAGTGCGTCGGTGAAGGACGTGTAGTCGGTGCCCGCTTTCCGCCAGGTGATCGTGCTCTGCACCCCCACCCCGGCAGCATGCCCGATGAGCGTCCAGGCCTTGGTCAGTTTCGACGGCGTGAAGGTGCCGTACTGGTCCGGCTTGCCACCGGCTTCGCCGAGCCATTTCACGCCCGCGCCCTTGGGGATGCTCACGGTGTAGCGGTGCTTGCCCGTCTTCTTCGCGTACGCCGTCCCGCCGTCGATACGCACGAAGGCTGAGCTCGGCACGGCAGCCGACGCGACGTCAGCAGAGTACGCGGCCGGAGACGCCACCATCAGGGCACCGGCCAGCACACCAGCGAAGAGCGCCGCCGCCCCTGCGTTCATCCGTGAAAGTCGCACTTCTGCCTCCTGGGTCGTGGCATCACGGTAGCCGAGCGGAGGACGCGATTCACGCGCAACTTCTCCAGGATTCCTTCGCTCAGGCCACGTAGGGGCAGTGGCG
>JBPCSL010000004.1:0-4937 GCA_051007175.1 Candidatus Nanopelagicales bacterium | reverse complement strand
CTACGTCGGTCTCTCGGGGCCGGTCGACCTCGGCGAGGGCGGTGATCCGACGGTCGCGGCGTACGCCGTGCGAATCATCGGCCCGAGCAACGCACCGGGCACACGCGTGCGCTACGTGAGCGTCCCCTAGGGGAGCATGCCCTCGCGCTGCGCCATGCGATACATGTCGGTCTTGGTCGGCACGGGCGTGCCGGCGCGCTTGGCCTTGGCGCGCACGCGCTTGATGTACTCCTGCGCGGTGCTGCGCGAGACATTCATGCTGCGGGCGACGGAGTCCATCTTGAGGCCGGAGGCGTAGAGCACCATCGCGCGGCGCTCCTGGTCGGAGAACTGGGTCGAGGTCCGCGACTCCAGCAGGGCCGCGGCCACCTCCGGGGACATCGGCGGCTCGCCGGCCAGCGCGCCATGGATCGCCTCGAGGATCTCGGTGGGACGGGCCTGCTTGGAGACGAATCCGAGGGCGCCGGCCTCCATGCAGGCGCGGATCGTGGGGGGATCGCCCAGGGCGCTCACCACGAGGACCGGCACCCCCATCTCCAGGACCGACACGACATTGGCAACCGGCGAGCGCCCGTCGCCAAGGTCGAGGTCCAGGATGGCCAGGTCGACGCCGAGCCGATCGACAGTGTCATGAGCCTCGTCAAGGCTCGTGCCTGCGTACACCACCTGCATGTCGCTCGATTGAGGGACAAGGAGGGCCGCCATCGCATCGCGCACGAGAGGATGATCTTCCAGGATCATGAGATGGCGAGGCTCCATGGCGCTCCTCACGGGTGAGAATGCTCGTGAGCCTACTCGCATGCGATCGAACGTCGTAGCCCTTCGCCACGGCTTGCTCATCACGCTCACGGTGATCGTCTGGCTTGCCGACGCCGTCGTCGTGGTGTCAACCGTGCCGGGTGTGCTCATCGACCCAGGCGCACGGACCCTCGCGGTGGCGTTGGCGGTCGCCTTGGCCGTGGCCGGCACCCTGTCGCGACGGCGTGCGATGGGCATGTGGCTGATGGACGGGGCGCTGGTCTGCCTGCTCCTCGTCGGCGTCATGTCGCCGTCCCCGCCCGTGCCCCTGCTCGTGTTAGGCGTGTGCATGGTGGCCTATTTCGGCATCCTCATGAGCTCGCGCCTTCCTGGCCTGGCCTGGGTCGTGGCCGGGGTCGTTGCCCAATCCGGGCTCGCCGTCCTCGCCCCCTCCTCCGTGCCGGTCGGGGGCATGCAGGTCAACGTCGGCGTCGTGGCGGTCCTCCAGATGGCCATCACGGGCCTGTGGCTGTGGTGGGCCTGGCATGAGATCACCGACGACGCCTTCGCGAAGGACCGACTCGCGGCCGCGCGGGAGGTGGAGATCGCCGACGCGCTGCTCACGCAGGAGCGCGCACGTGCGTGGCGTGAGGCCATCACGCGCGCCCACGAGACGATCCTCAATGACATCCGCTACGTCCTACGGGCGCCCGAGATCGACCGCGAGCGCCTGCGCGAGCAACTCGTGACAACGCGGGATGCTCGGATTGGCCTGCGCGCGGGACTGCGCCGTCACGCCAGCATCGAGGCATTGGTGCGTGAGGAATTCTCCGGATCCGTCCAGCTCGGGACGGATCTCCCCGAGGACCTGCCCCTGTGCGACCTCGAGCCAGTCGTCCGCGAGATCGTGCGCAACATCGAGCGACATGCGGAGGCCTCGCTCATCACCGTGATCGCCTACCGCGACGGGGACGGCGTCCGCCTCGAGATCGCCGACAACGGCGTTGCCCAGCCCGGCAGCATGGCCCCCAGCATCGGACGCTCGATCGTGCTGGGCGAGTCGCTCGCGGTCCTCGGCGGCTCCATCACGGAGTCTCCCCATCGAACGACGATCACGCTGCCGTCCCGTGATCGACGAGTGCCCCAGTCTCGCGAGCCCCTGCGCATCCTCATGAGCGTCGTGCTCGTCGGGAGCGCCGTGGGTGGCTCGCTGCAGTTCTTCCTGCTCATGGCGGGCGCTGCTCCGGCGTACGCCGTGGTCACTGCTGCTGCCCTCGCGGTGACCGCTCTTGCGGCGGTGGTCGTGCTGCGGCGTCGACCGGCGCCTGATGTGGTCGTCTGGTGCGCGGCCCTCGCCGTGGCGGCCGTGCCGTGGCTGCTGGCGCTTCTTGCTGCTCCCTGTGCTGACAATGCCCTCGCGCTCACGACGATCAATCTCGCCTTCGACGCGTTCCTCGGGCTCCTGCTGTGGACTCGCTCGTGGTGGATGTGGCTCCTCTCCGCACCCGTCGTCGCCGGAGTCGTCGCACTGTCACTGGGATTCGGCAGCGGATGCGTGTCCCTATCCACGGGGATCCTTGCCAGCTCGCTCGTGCTCATGCCGCTCTTCCTGGGCATCTCGCTCTATAGCACGGCGTACGCCGAGCGGCGACATCGCGAGGAAGAGGAACTGTGGCGTCGTGAGATCACCGAGCGCGCCAATGCGGAGACCGCCGTCGACCTTGCCCGCTACCTGGCGGACAGTGTGGATCGAGCATGGGACCTGCTGTGGCAGATCGCGGAGGGGAAGAGCCTCGATGACGCTGTCCGGCGCCGGCTGCGGACCCTGGACTCCGCGATCCGCGCGGCCATCCAGGTGGATCCCCGTACGGCTGGCGGCCTGGCCCTCGCTGCCCACGGCCTCGTTGAGGAGGCAGCGGCGCTCGACATCCCGGTGCACGTGCGCGCGCTCCGGGGGTCCTCCGACTCCCGGCCGCTGCCCCCGGAGGTGGTCGACGCTCTCCGGAGCATGCTGATGTGCGACCCCGCCGGCCAGGCCAGCATCCACGTCTTCACCGATGGCGACCGTGAGTACCTCGCGCTCACCACGACGGCCGGGGCTGCCGAGCAGGCGGGGATCCGTCCCGAGGTCCCGTGGCGCGTGGACGATGCGATCGTCGAGGCCGAGCTCACCGACGATCGTGGCGGCCCCTCGGCGGAGGTGGTGGTCCTCGTGCGCCGGGGTTCTTCGGACCTCGTGGCCTCGGGTGTTGAATGATCCCGTGATCGAGGAGGCCGACGTCGTCATCGTCGGCAGCGGCATGGGCGGGGCGACGCTGGCCTACGGGCTCGCCCGGCGCGGACTCGATGTCCTCGTCCTCGAGCGCGGGCAGCGCCTGCCGCGTGAGCCGGAGAACGACTCCCCGGAGGCGGTCTTCGTGCAGCGCCGCTACAAGCCCGACGACACGTGGTACGCCGTCGACGGGACACCGTTCGCGCCGGGAGTGCACTACAACGTCGGCGGCAACACCAAGGTCTACGGCTCGAGCCTGCCGCGCCTGCGGGAGCGCGACTTCGAGGAGACGGCGTACCCGCAGGGGATCTCCCCGAAGTGGCCCTTCTCCTATGCCGATCTCGAGCCCTACTACTGCCAGGCCGAGGAGCTGTACGGCGTGCACGGGTCGCCGGGTGCCGAGGGTGAGGCGGTGCCACCCTTCGAGCCGTGGCGCAGCAGGCCGTATCCGTATCCGGCGCTCGCGCACGAGGCGTACGTGGCCGAGACCCTGGAGCGCCTGCGCGCGCAGGGCCTGCACCCGTCGACGACGGCCATGGGCGTCGACCTGCGCCCCGGTGGGCGGTGCATCCGCTGCGGCACCTGCGACGGCTTCCCCTGCCGATGGGATGCGAAGTCCGACTCCGAGGTGTGCGCCCTGGAGCCGGCGCTCGCGACGGGCCGGGTGCGGCTGCTGACGGGGGCGTACGTCGATCGGGTGGAGACCGATGCCCGCGGTCGCATCGCACGGGGGTTGGGCTCAGTCGACGGGGATCCGCTCGAGGTGCGCGGTCGCGTCTTCTGCCTCTCCGCCGGAGCGGCCAACTCCGCGGCCCTGCTGCTGCGCAGCGGGGTGGCCAACGCCACGGGCCTCATCGGCACCCGCTACATGGTGCACAACAACACGCATATCGCAGCCATCGATCCGCGGCGCCCCAACGACGTGGTCTTCCAGAAGACCGCGTGCGTCAATGACTTCTACGACGACATGGGCGATGGATTCCCCGGCGGCACGCTGCAGCTCATCGGGAAGGTACAGGCGTCGATGATGAAGACCCATGCGACGCGGGCACCTCTGTCGCTGCTGAAGCCGATGGCGGCTCGCAGCATGGAGTGGCTGGTGATGACGGAGGACACGCCCGACTCGCGCAACCGGATCTACCTGGATCCCCAGGGAAGGCTCACGGTGGCCTGGACGCGCACCAACTATGACCGCCATGAGCTCATGCTGGCCAAGGCGCGCTCGGTGCTGAAGAAGGCGGGTTATGTGGCGATCTTCGAGCAGCGCTTCGACATCTCGATGAACTCCCACATGTGCGGCACTGTGGTCGCCGGGGAGGATCCCTCGGCCAGCGTCCTCGACCCTCTCTGCCGCAGCCACGAGGTCGAGAACCTGTACGTCGTCGACTCGGGGTTCTTCCCCTCCTCCGGGGCCCAGAATCCTGCGCTCACGATCGCGGCCAATGCGCTGCGGGTCGCCGAGGCGATTCCCGCCTGAGGCGAGTGCTGCGGCACAGTTGCCCGCACGAATCCGCCCGGCCTGTGGATGGCGCTGGCAAGGTTGCCCCTTAAGCCCATCGGACCGCCCGTCCCTCCTGTTCTTTGGGCTGAAGTGCGTGATGATCCTGCAGATCAGCCCAAAGAACGGCTTCCCCGCCACGGGTAGGTCTCTTCGATGGAGGGCTCCCGCAGGATTCCCCGGAAAACACTCAACTCACGTCCCTCCGGCTTAGCCGTGGCAAGGTTGCCCGCACGATTCCGCTCGGCCTGTGGACAGCGGTGGCACAGTTGCCCGCGAGGCTTCGCCGCAACAAGGTTGCCGCGTAAGCCCATCCGCGCACCCCTTCCCCTCGTTCTTTGGGCCGAAGTGCGTGATGATCCTGCAGATCAGCCCAAAGAACGGCTGTCCCTCTTCGGCTAGGTCTCTCCGATGGAGGGCCCCCACCGG
>JBPCSL010000003.1:0-28911 GCA_051007175.1 Candidatus Nanopelagicales bacterium | reverse complement strand
GTGGCGGGATCCATGAAGTCGGTGGTCGGATCGGGATTCGCGATAGTCACGTGGACGGCGCTCCCCTTGGACTTCAAGAACGCCGCTTCCCGCTCGGCGGTGCCCGGATTGACGCGCTCCGCGATTCCGAAGGAAGGGTTCACGTGCCGCGGAGGATTCGCCTTGAAGTCGAACATCGCGATGATGAGGACCGCCTTCGCGCCCTGCAGCATCTCCGCGTGCGTGCTTGAGGTGCTCACGCCCCCGTCCATGCACAGGCGATCACCCAGCCACGTGGGCCCATTGACGCCGGGAAGCGATGAGCTCGCCGCGCACGCCTGGGCAATCGTCACGCCGGAGGCGCTGCTCGCGATAAGGGACTCGCCGGTGTAGCAGTCGGTCGACGTGGTGTAGTGACCTGCGGGCCAGTTGTCGAGTCCGAGGATCGCCTGCACGGAGCCGACGTACTTGTCGTCCGGGGCGTTGTGCGCGGCCATGGCTGCGCGACCGATCTGCTGGAGCGTCGCCGGCGTGATCTCGTTGGTCTGTCCCATCACCGTGCGTGCACGCCCCTGCGAAGGCGCACCCGCACTGATGTTGAGCTCCTTGTTGGCCATCGCCGGGTTGCTCCCCAACTCCTGAAGCGCGGCAGTGAACTGAGAGAGTCGCCCACCCTTGATGGCTGCACCGACCATGGAGCCGGCGCTCGTGCCGATGGTCACATCGGCTGTGGCTAGGTCCACGCCCCCCTCGAGGAGGCCATTGGCGTAGCCCACCATCCAGGCGACGAACCACTCGCCACCACCGCCCAGGGCAACAGCGCGCGATACGTCTGCTCCGATCGGTCCCTGCTCCGCCATGGTGGACACGGGCATGCTGGCCTCCTGCCATCGCCGAACGGTGTGAGGGCCCCCGGTCAGGATTGAACTGACGACCTACCGCTTACAAGGCGGTTGCTCTACCACTGAGCTACGGAGGCGGGCCGTCCTATCCTGCCAGGCGGCTCAGATGCGTGGTCTCAGGAGCCCAGCGAAACGCAGTCGACATCCGCGGGGATGCCCTGGGGCACCGAGAAATTCGCCAGGGCAATGAGCTCCCACTTCCCCTCCGGGCTGAGCAGATACGTCAGCAGGCGCGGGGATGCCGTGTCGCGATACTCGTCGCCTTCCATGACAAGATCGCTCACCACTGCATCGAAGGAGACGACCAGCAGGTCACCGTTGCGCGCGACCCCGACGTTGGCGAAGTCGTAGGCCTGAGCGGGCGCCCATTTGATGGGCTCACCGTCGGCTGTCGGCCACCCCTGGCCGTCAGCGAGCTGGATCTGGCTGGCGGCATGGAGGAATCTTTCGGATGACTGACCCGTCGTGACGTCACGCCACTGCTCGACCAGGGACGTGCCCAGAGCGACATCCTCAGCGCTGGCGGATGGCTCCTGGCCCGTCACGGGAATGGGATCCTGCTCACAGATCGCCGCGAGGGCACCGTTGAAGTTGGCGTAGCTCACCGCCAGCCAGTGACTCAGCGCCTCATCCCAATGAAACACAGAAATGCGCGGGGCCTTCTCCGCGCTCATGACGACACCTGCGTCCGGCGCAGTCGCTCCGGGCTGGCTGACGAAGTAGCGAATCACGCGGATGTCGTCCCGCGGCTCGGTCACGACGAAGTCCGACAGGTCAAAGTCATCGATATCAAGTGGCACGAAGTTGCCCGCCGTATACCGCTGGCCTGTTGCTCGCATCAGGGTGAACGCCGGATCGAGGTAGGGCCTGACGATAGCCATGCCCGCTTCCACTTCCTCAGGCGTGGTCGCGACCTCGCCGGCTCCACGCCCGGTGAGCGCCAACAGCCCGAACCATGCGTTGATGAGATCCTCCCCACTCGCCTGGCGATCCGCGAAGGCAGCCTCGGGATCCGAGAAGGCGGCCGGGAGGCTCTCAGGAGCGGGACTCTCGCTCGTCGCAGACTGGCCGCCACATGCCGCGAGAAGGACGGCGGAGGCAAGGCCAGCGATGACCATCATGCGAGGGAGTCCCATGCGGAGGACCCTAGCGGTCGGAGTCACTAGGCTTCAGGCCAACAACCTGGAGGAACAGTGACTCATCCCACCGTCGTCTCATCGACCTGGCAGTCCCTGCACGACCGACTCGAGGACTGGGGCCTGAAGCCCGGCGCCGACTCGGGCACGCCGATGACACGTGGCTGCATCCTCAAGACGTGGGGCAACGTCGAGACCGGCCTGTGGCAGTGCACGCCGGGCGGATGGACCGTGGAGAACCGGCCCGACGAGGAGTCGGTGATCATCCTCGCCGGGCGCGCGCTCGTCACCGATGCCTCCGGCACGGTGACGGAGATCTCCGAGGGCAGCACCGTCATCTTTCCCCAGGGCTGGTACGGCCGCTGGGACGTGCAGGAGACGATCGTGAAGTACTACGTCTCCATCAAGTAGCGGTCAGTCCTCGATCGCGATGACGCCCGCCTCGGCCACCAGGTTGCCGTCGGCGTCGTAGACGTCCACGACATCCTCCTCGGCCACCAGGTTGCCGTCGGCATCGAAGACATCCACCGTCTCCTCGACGATCGAGCCGTCCTCGCCGGTGATGACGACGACGTCATCCACGACGGTGCCGATGAGATCGCCGTCAGCGTCGACCAGGTCGGTCACCTCGATTGACTCGCCGACCTCGATGCTGTCCTCAGCCATGGGGGGTCCTTTCATCGTTGGGACCCCCATCCAACGCCATCCCGGCCGCCCATGTGCAAACACCCGGGAAACACCGTGACAACACGGTCAGGCTTCGCCGCGCTCCCGCAGGATGTCGAGGGCCGAGACCACGATCGGGTCGAGCTCCTGGGGGCTATAGGCGGCGAAGGCCTCCAGCTCCCGGAGCATGGCGGGAGTCCAGAACGCATGGAGGTGGCCGGCCACCTTCTCGGCGGCCTCGTCCGGGGGGATCGCCTGGTTGTTCCGGGCGATCTGCTGAGCCATCCGGGTGAGAGTCTCGATGTGCACGCGCTAGCCCACGCTCGCGGGGGCAGCCCCCGCCTCGGCCTGCTGATCCACCGGCCCGCGCAGCGTCGGCGTCAACTCCACAGCCGTCACCTTGTATTCGGGGCAGTTGGTCGCCCAGTCGGAGTACTCCGTGGTCACGACGTTGGCGCCACTGAGCGGGAAGTGGAACGTCGTGTAGACGACGCCGGGCGGCACGCGATCGGAGATGCGCGCCCGCATGACCGTCGATCCGACCCGACTCGCGAGCGTGACCCACGAGCCGTCCGTGATGCCACGTGCCTCCGCATCCGACTCGTGGACGTCGAGGATGTCCTCGCCGTGCCACTCGACGTTCGGAGTGCGACGAGTCTGGGCCCCGACGTTGTACTGGCTGAGAATCCGGCCCGTGGTGAGAAGCAGCGGGAAGCGCCGCGTGCTGCGCTCCTCTGTCGGGACATAGGGGGTGACCTGGAAGGCGCCCATCCCGCGCACGAAGCGCTCCGTGTGCATGATCGGCGTACCCAGCGGATGGTCGGCGTTGCACGGCCACTGGACGCTGCCGACCTCGTCCAGGAGCGCGAAGGACACCCCGGCGAACGTGGGGGTCAGCGACGCGATCTCGTCCATGATCTGCGCGGCCGAGTCGTAGTGCATGGGATAGCCGAGGGCCTGACTGAGGTCGCAGGTCACCTCCCACTCCTGCTTGCCGGTGCGAGGGGCCATCACCGGGCGCACGCGGTTGATGCGGCGCTCGGCATTGGTGAAGGTGCCGTCCTTCTCGAGGAACGACGTCCCGGGAAGGAAGACGTGGGCGTACTTGGCCGTCTCATTGAGGAAGAGGTCCTGCACGATAACGAGCTCCATCGCCGCCAGGGCTTCCTGCACATGGCGCGTGTTCGGGTCCGACTGGGCGATGTCCTCGCCCTGGACGAAGAGGGCGCGGAAGTTGCCGGTGATCGCCGCGTCGAGCATGTTGGGAATGCGCATGCCGGGCTCGGACTGCAAGGTGGTGCCCCAGAGGGCTTCGAACTGCTCGCGCACCACGGTGTCGGACACATGCCGGTAGCCGGAGAACTCGTGCGGGAACGAGCCCATGTCGCAGGAGCCCTGGACGTTGTTCTGGCCGCGCAGCGGGTTGACGCCGACCCCGTCGCGTCCGACATTGCCGGTGGCCATGGCGAGATTAGCCATGGCCATCACCATGGTCGATCCCTGGCTGTGCTCGGTGACGCCCAGGCCGTAGTAGATCGCGGAGTTGGGGCCGGCGGCATACAGGCGGGCGGCCGCCCGCATCTCCTCGGCCGGGACCCCGGTGATGGCCGCGACAGACTCGGGACTGTTCTCGGGGAGCAGGATGAACTTCTCCCACTCGGCGTAGAGAGCGGGATCGCAGCGCTCGGCCACGAACTCACGGTCGACGAGGCCCTCCTCGACCACGACATGGGCCAGGGCGTTGACGACAGCCACGTTGGTGCCCGGCGGGAGCTGCAGGTGGTAGTCCGCCTCGATGTGCGGCGACCGCACGAGGTCGATGCGGCGCGGGTCGATGACGATGAGGTGCGCCCCCTGGCGCAGGCGTCGCTTCATCCGCGACCCGAAGACCGGATGGGCGTCGGTGGGGTTGGCGCCGATGACCATGATGACGTCCGCCTGAGCGACAGACTTGAAATCCTGGGTGCCGGCCGACGTGCCAAAGGTCTGCTTGAGGCCGTAGCCCGTGGGTGAGTGGCATACGCGGGCACAGGTGTCGACATTGTTGTTGCCGAAGGCCGCGCGCACCATCTTCTGCACGACGAAGACCTCTTCGTTGGTGCACCGCGAGGACGTGATGCCGCCGATGCTGTCGGCGCCGTGGAGGTACTGGATCTCGCGAAGCCTGCTCGCGGCGAAGCCGATGGCCTCCTCCCACGTGGTCTCGCGCCATGGGTCGAGGATCGAATCGCGGATCATGGGGACCGTCACGCGATCGGCGTGCGTGGCGTAGCCCCACGCAAAGCGGCCCTTGACGCACGAGTGGCCCTCATTGGCGCCGCCGTCCTTGGCCGGGACCATGCGCACGAGCTCGTCGCCGCGTAGCTCGGCGTTGAAGGAGCAGCCCACGCCGCAGTAGGCGCAGGTGGTCTTCACCGTGCGGGTGGGCATGCCGAGGTCGATGACCGACTTCTCCTCCAGGGTGGCCGTCGGGCACGCCTGGACACAGGCCCCGCAGGAGACGCATTCGCTGTCCATGAACGACGTGCCGCCCGGGCTCACCTTCGACTCGAATCCGCGGCCGACGATGGTGAGCGCGAGGGTGCCCTGGATCTCGTCGCAGGCGCGCACGCAGCGGCTGCACACGATGCACTTGGACTCGTCGAACGAGAAGTAGGGGTTCGAGGAGTCCGTGGGCGCGTCGAGGTGATTCGCTCCCTCGTATCCGTAGCGCACCTCGCGCAGGCCCACGACGCCCGCCATGTCCTGGAGCTCGCAGTCGCCATTGGCCGGGCAGGTGAGGCAGTCGAGCGGATGGTCGGAGATGTAGAGCTCCATGACATTGCGGCGAAGCCGCTCGAGCTTGGGAGTCTGCGTGCGCACCGACATGCCGGGCTCGCACGGGGTGGTGCAGGACGCCGGGGTGCCCTTCTTCCCGTCGATCTCCACCAGGCACAGGCGGCAGGACCCGAAGGGCTGTAGGGAGTCCGTCGCGCAGAGCTTCGGCACGGCCAGGCCGGCCTCCGCGGCCGCGCGCATGACCGAGGTGCCGGTCGGCACCGTCACCGGCACGCCATCGATCTCGACCGTGACCGTGCCGTCCGCGCGCAGGGCAGGGGTGCCATAGTCGGGCTCATGGAGCAGGGTCATGACCTCGCCTCCGGTCTGCCGTCGAAGTCCTCCGGGAAGTGCGCCAGGGCACTGCGGACGGGGAGCGGGGTGAGACCGCCCATCGCGCACAGCGAGCCGTCCGTCATGGTCTCACAGAGCTCCTCGAGCAGGACCAGGTTGCGGTCCCGGTCAATGCCGGCCGTGATCCGGTCGATGACCTCCACGCCCCGGGTGGAGCCGATACGGCACGGGGTGCACTTGCCGCAGGACTCCTCGGCGCAGAACTCCATCGCGAAGCGCGCCTGGGCGGCCATGTCGACGGTGTCGTCGAAGACGATCACCCCGCCGTGGCCGAGCATCCCGCCGATCGCCGCGAGGGACTCGTAGTCCATCGACACGTCGAGGGCATGCTCCGGGATGTAGGCACCGAGCGGGCCGCCGGCCTGGACCGCACGGACCGGCCGGCCCGAGCGCGTGCCCCCGCCGTACTCCTCGACCAAGGTCCGGAGGGTGACGCCGAAGGCGAGCTCCACGACCCCGCCCCGGGCCACGTTGCCGGCCAGCTGGAAGACCTGGGTGCCGCGCGAGCGATCGACACCGAGTGCCTGGTAGGCGGCCGCCCCGTCGGCGATGATGCCCGGCACCGCGGAGAGCGTGAGCACGTTGTTGACGAGCGTGGGCTTGCCGAAGAGCCCCTGCAGCGCCGGGATAGGCGGCTTGGGGCGCACCATCCCGCGCTTGCCCTCAAGGCTCTCCAGCATCGCGGTCTCCTCGCCGCACACGTAGGAGCCCGCCCCCTCGACGACGCGGATGTCGAACGCGCGGCCCGAGCCCAGCACATCGGAGCCGAGCCAGCCGTCCACGCGGGCGATGTCGATCGCGGTGCGCAGGGTGCGGATCGCGTAGGGGTACTCCGAGCGGACGTAGATGAGTCCCTTGGTCGCGCCCGTGGCGACGCCCGCGATGGCCATGCCCTCGAGGAGAGTGAAGGGGTCCCCCTCCATGAGCATCCGGTCGGCGTAGGTGCCGCTGTCGCCCTCGTCGGCGTTGCAGCACACGTACTTCTGGTCGGCATCGGCCTCGAGGACCGTGCGCCACTTGATGCCGGCGGGGAAGCCCGCTCCCCCGCGACCGCGCAGGCCGGACGCGAGCACATCGGCGACGACCTCGTCGGGAGCGATCGCCAGCGCGCGCTCAAGGCCGCGCAGGCCGCCCGTGGCGCGGTACTCGTCGAGATCGAGGGGATCGTGCAGGCCCATGCGGGCGAAGGTCACCCGCTGCTGGGTGGCCAGCCAGGGCATCTCCTCGACGAGCCCGTGGCACAGCGCATGCGCGCCGCCCTCGAGGAGGCCCGCATCAAGGAGCGCGTCGACATCCTGGGCCGAGACAGGCCCGTAGCCCACCCGACCGGCCGGAGTCGCGACCTCCACGAAGGGCTCGAGCCAGAGCATGCCGCGCGATCCATTGCGCACGATCTCGACCGCCTGACCGCGGGCGGCACACGCCTCCTCGAGGCGACGGGCGACCTCGTCCGCTCCCACCGACAGGGCGGCGGAGTCCCGCGGCACGTAGACGCGCGGCGTCATGAGCGCACTCCCTGCGCGGCCGCGATGGCCTCCGCCAGGCGCGCCATGTCGCAACGCCCGAGGAGGCGGCCATTGACCATGGCGGCAGGCCCGAGGGCGCAGTTGCCGAAGCAGTAGACCTTGTCGAACTCCACGTCGCCGACATGAGTCTCCGTGCCGAGGGTCACGTCGTACGCCGTCTCGATGGCCTGCACGAGCTCGCGGGTGCCCTCCGCCTGGCAGGCCTCGGCCACGCAGATCTGGACCACCACCGAGGCAGGCGGGGTCTGCCGCAGGTCGTGGTAGTAGGTGAGGACGCCCACCACCTCGGCGCGCGAGACATTGAGCGCCCGGGCGACGAGGGCGACGGTGCCCTCCGGCACGTAGCCGAAGGCCTGCTGGATGCGCTGGAGGGCGGGGAGGATGAGGCGCTCGTCGGCCGGCAGGGCGCGGAGGACCGCCTCGGCCGACTCCTCGGACCAGGGCGCGAACGTCGCCAACGTCCCTCCCTGCCTGAAGGCGGCACCCGGGGGCACCGCATCGCCACTCCATCGGCCACCCGACGCCACCAGGGTAGGCCACGGCGTGCCCGTACCCTGAGCGGACCGGAGGGAGGGTCGATGGCATCGGTGGAGCGACGGCGCGTGACGCGCCTGCGCGACGGCGAGTTCGCCACGGGCCCCGACCAGCTCGCCATCGAGGAGCCCCTCGAGATCGAGGTGGATGGGACCGTCGTCTCCACCACCATGCGCACCCCGGGGCAGGACATCGAGCTCGCCCTGGGCTGGCTGGTCTCCGAAGGCGCCCTGACCTCCCTCGCGGACGTGGCCGAGGCGAAGGAGTGCTTCGAGCACGTCGAAGGGGCCGATGAGGATCAGGTACGCCGCATCGTCCAGGTGCGCACCCGCAGCGGGGTGCCCGTCGAGCCTCGACTGCACTCGACGTCGAGTGCCTGCGGCGTGTGCGGGGCGGATCTCATCGCCCTCACCGAGCGCACCCGGAGATGGTCGCTCGCCGATGACGGCACGGCGTTCGACATCGACCGCGTCCTCGACCAGCCTCGCCTGCTCCGGGAGTCCCAGCGCGGCTTCGATGCCAGCGGCGGCCTGCATGCAGCGGCGCTCTTCGGCGCGGACGGGGATCTCCTCTGCCTGAGAGAGGACGTGGGCCGGCACAACGCCGTCGACAAGGTGGTCGGGTGGGCGCTCGCCGATGGACGACTCCCCCTGTCGGGTCTGGCCCTGCAGGTCAGCGGGCGGGCCTCGGCCGAGCTCGTGCACAAGGCCGTCATGGCGGGCGTCCCAATCCTCGCGGCGGTATCGGCCCCCAGCACCCTGGCCGTCGACCTGGCGCGCGCGTCCGGCCTCACGCTCGTGGGATTCGTGCGCGACGGTTCGCTCAATATCTATGCGGGCGGAGAGCGACTCGGATTGGCGCAGCAGGACTAGTCTGCGTCCAGCACGTCGCGCGTCGTCCTCACGGTGGCGAACTCTCCCTGCAGGTTGGCCGCCGTGACGCGGGAGATCTCCTCCGCGGTGATGACGCCTCCATCCGGGGCCGGCCTGTCGAAGGTGTGGGTGGCGTCGATGACGAAGTCGACGTCGTACCCGAGATTGCCTGCCATGCGCGCCGTCGTCTCGCAGCAGTGATTGGTCGTGACGCCGCAGATGGTGAGCTTGCCGATGCCGCGCTCCGTCAGCCAGGCGTGGAGGTCAGGCTCTCCGTAGAAGGCAGAGTTGACGTGCTTCGTGACGAGGACATCGCCGTCGATGCCGGGACGCAGGTCATTGCCCGACTGGCCCGGTCGCAGGGGCGAGCCTTCCGACACGGAGTCATGGCGCACGATGACGATGGGCTGGCCGGACGAGCGCCACGCCGAGACAAGCGCGGCGATGTTGGCCTCGGCACCGGGGTTGTCGCGCCGGCCCCACGCCGGGTCATCGAACCCCTGCTGGACGTCGATCACCACGAGCGCATGGCGTGGATCCGTCGGCATCTCGCGAGGCTACTCTGCGCAGCATGCATGTCGAGCTCACCCTTGATGTCAATGACCCCGAGCGCATGATCGCCTTCTGGTCGACGGTGCTGGGCTACGTCGTCGAGGACGAGGGACGCTTCGACGCGCCCGATCGCGCCTACTGGTCACTGGTGGATCCCGCCGACCACGGCCCCCGCCTGGTGATCCAGCGCGTGCCGGAGCCAGCGACAGCCAAGGCTCGCCTCCACATCGACGTGCACGTGCCGGACATCGAATCGGCGGCCAACGCCGCAGTCAGGCTGGGTGCCCGGCGCCTCGACCGGGAGCCGATCGCGGAGGTCGGGACATCCTGGATCCGGCTCGAGGATCCCGAGGGCACGATCTTCTGCCTCGTGTGCGAGCGGCGCCCCTAGCGGGCGCGACCCTTAGCACTCGAGGGTGCTTGCCTGCTAACGGCACTGTGGCGCAGTCTTCGCCCATGGGAATCGAGGTCTCGGCCTTCGCCGGCAAGGATCGCAATCTCGCGGGCTTCGTCCTCTCGGGGCGCTGGCCCGACACCACGCGCGAGTGGACGCAGTTCCTCGCCATCGCCGTCCGCTTCGCGGCCATGCCCGGGCTGCTCCCGACCACGACGGTCTTCCGCGCCGTCGAGGACCTTCCGGAGGATCCCGAGCCTGACGTCGTGGGGCTCGTCACCGCGGCCGGGCCGGTCCTCGGCGAGGGCGCTCCGCGCCCCGGGCAGTTCGCCGACCCGCAGCCGGCAGCACTCATCGTCTTGCATCCGCCGACAGAGACGCGGCCGTCCACGCCCGAGGCCGAGGGCGCCGCCTCCGGATGCGTCCTGCTCCCGGGCATCCCGCACCTCGGGCTGGATCACCGCGCGGGCTGGGTGGAGGCCGAGGCCGACGGCACCGTCACGCGACTTCTCAGCCGGGTGAGCGTGAGCCTGGTCGAGGATCCCGACATCGCGGTCCTCGCCACCCTCTGCGCCTAGCCTCCCCTCGTCTTAGTTCCGCGAAGGGTTGGAAATCCTGCCCACAACTCACCACTCGCGGAACTCAGACGTGACGCGGGAGGGTCAGGCGGGCTGACCGGCGGACGAGCTGCCGCCGCTGTCGTCGGCGCCGCCGTCGTCATAGATCCGCTGGATGCGCTGCAGGGCGCCCCCGAAATCGAGGACCGTTACTCCCGAGACGAGTGGGGCCTTGGCGGCATCCCAGGTGCGGTTGACGTCGGGCTGCGACTCGAACCACGTCTCGGGGTTCTGCTCGGCCTTGGTCAGGTAGGCGACCCAGGCCGCGTTGTGGTCGTAGTAGGCGCGCTGCCCGTCACGGATCCCCCTGTGCCATGTCATGACCCGTACGTCGGCCACGCCGGCCCCGGCCTCGGCAATAGTGGCGCGGCCCCGGGCCGCGATGTCGGCGAGCTCGGTGCGCACCTTGGCCCGATCGGCATCGGTCATCTCGCCCGAGGAATACGGCTCCAGCGCCGCGGCCACCTCGTCCTGGGCAGCCTTCATGGCCGCCTCCGAGGCCTCGACGCGGGTGAGCAGGTTGTTCATCTCCACGGTGCGGGCGGCGAGGTCGGCGAGGGCCGCGATCGACAGCATCGAGATGAGCACGAGGACAACGCCGCCGACGGCATAGGCCACCCAGGGGCGTGGCTGGCGCGGCGGCCGACCGGTCTCGAGGACCTCCTGAGTCACGCCCCCATCCTGCGCTACGACTACCGTTGCGCGCATGTCGGCGGCTCCCGAGACCACGGACCGGTGGACGCCGCCCTGGCGCCCCGCCTACGACGACCGGGTCGCCCGCCTCAAGGAGCAGTACGCCGCCATTCCCACGGGCTCTCCCGTGCGCCTGGCCAAGCGCACCTCCAACCTCTTCCGGCAGCGTGCAGCGGCCACGACCCCGGGCCTGGACGTCGCGTCCTTCGACGGCGTGCTCGAGGTCGACCCGATCAACCGGACCGCCGAGGTCCAGGGCATGACGACGTACGAGCACCTCGTCGCCGCGACCCTCCCCTACGGCCTCATGCCCCTGTGCGTGCCGCAGTTGAAGACGATCACCCTCGGCGGGGCGGTCACCGGGCTGGGCATCGAGAGCTCGAGCTTCCGCTGGGGACTCCCGCACGAGTCGGTCCTCGAGATGGACGTGCTCACCGGGGCCGGCGAGGTCGTCACGATCACGAACGCCCCGGATGACCCGCACCGCGACCTCTACTACGGCTTCCCCAACTCCTACGGCACCCTCGGCTACGCCCTGCGCCTGAAGATCGAGCTCGAGCCGGTGCTGCCCTACGTGCGCCTCCGGCACGTGCGCTTCGGCACGGCCCAGGAGATGGCGGACGCGATGGCCGACATCACGCGCACCCAGGAGTGGGACGGCGTTCCCGTGCACTTCCTCGACGGCACGGTGTTCTCCGCGACCGAGCAGTACCTCACTCTCGGCGAGATGGTGGCCGATCGCGGGGGGATGACGCCCAGCGACTACACGGGCATGGAGGTCTACTACCGCTCCATCCAGCGCAAGCGCGAGGACCTGCTCACCATCCATGACTACATCTGGCGCTGGGACACCGACTGGTTCTGGTGCAGCCGTGCCTTCGGGACGCAGAAGCCGGTGGTCCGTCGCCTCTGGCCCAAGGACAAGCTCCGTAGTGACGTCTACTGGAAGCTCATCGCCTGGGACCGGCGCACGAAACTCTCCGCCAGGATGGCGAAGGCGCGGCGGCGGCCGGCGCGCGAGGAAGTCGTGCAGGACATCGAGGTGCCGATCGACCGCCTCGCGGAGTTCCTCGACTTCTTCCACCGCGAGGTGGGCATCGAGCCCGTCTGGGTGTGCCCCCTGCGTCAGCGCGATCCGTCGGCCACCTGGCCCCTCTACGAGTTCGACCCCGAAGTCACCTACGTCAACGTCGGCTTCTGGTCGACCGTGCCCCTCCCCGAGGGGGTCGGTCCCGAGGAAGGCCTCATCAACCGCCGGATCGAGGAGAAGGTCACCGAGCTGGAGGGCCGCAAATCCCTCTACTCCTCGGCCTACTACTCGCCCGAGGAATTCTGGTCGATCTACGGGGGCGACGCCTACCGCGGCCTCAAGGGGGCCTACGATCCTCAATCGCGATTGCTGGACCTCTACGACAAGGTCGTGCGTCGCCGCTAGGCACTGAGCAGGATTCTCGGGAGGAAGCATGGATCTCGCGACCGCCTTCGCCACTGTCGTCCCCGCCGAGCGCCGCGTCGGCTTCAAGGCGTACGACGGATCCTCGAGCGGGCTCATCGGCGCCGAGGTGGTGCTCGAAGTCACCAACCCGCGCGGGGTGCAGTACATCGCAAGCTCGCCCAACCAGCTCGGCCTCGCCCGCGCGTACGTCGCCGGCGATCTCGAGATCCACGGCGATGCCTACGAGGCGCTCAAGCGCCTCTACCCCCTGCCACTCGACCACGTGTCCATCGCGGATCGCGCGAAGCTCGCGAAGCGCTTCGCCAAGGACGCGATCGCGCGTCCGGAGCCTCCGGCCATTGAGCGGCGACTCGGCGGGCGCCGGCACTCCAAGCGCCGCGATGCCGAGGCCATCCATCATCACTACGACGTGAGCAACCGCTTCTACTCCTTCGTACTGGGCCCGTCGATGGCCTACACCTGCGCCGTCTTCCCCACCGAGGAGGCGTCGCTGGAGCTCGCGCAGGAGGAGAAGTTCGACCTCGTCTGCCGCAAGCTCGGCCTGCGGCCGGGCATGCGCCTGCTCGACGTCGGCTGCGGATGGGGCGGCATGGTCCTGCACGCAGTGAAGAACTACGGGGTCTCCGCCATCGGCGTCACGCTCTCGCAGCAGCAGGCCGAGTGGGGCCAGCGGGCCATCGAGGACGCGGGGCTCGGAGACAGGGCCCAGGTCCGCTTCAGCGATTACCGCGACGTGCCCGAGAGCGGCTTCGATGCCGTGTCCTCCATCGGCCTGACCGAGCACATCGGCCGCGCCAACTACGAGTCCTACTTCACCTTCCTCCACGGCAAGCTGCGCCCCGAGGGTCGGATGCTCAACCACTGCATCACCCGGCCCGACAGCAAGTGGCCCACGCACTACAAGCGCAGCTTCATCAACCGCTATGTCTTCCCCGACGGCGAGCTCGCCCCTCCCGGGGAGATCATCTGCGAGATGAACGACGCCGGCTTCGAGATCCGCCACGAGGAGAACCTGCGCGAGCACTACGCGCTCACCCTCAAGCACTGGTGCGAGAACCTCGAGCGCAACTGGGACGCCTGCGTGGCCGAGGCCGGCCTGCCGACCGCCCGCGTGTGGCGTCTCTACATGGCCGCGTCCCGGCTGGGCTTCGAGATCAACACCATCCAACTGCACCAGGTGCTGGGCGTGAAGCTCGGCGAGCGCGGCAAGTCCGGGATCCCCCTCCGGGTCTCCGGAGAGACCTGGGAGCTCACGCAACCCGCCTGATACCGTCCCACCCCCGACGCCGCGGCGTCCCGACCAGCAGGAGAGCACATGAGCGCGACCCAGGATCCCCAGGCCGACGGCGAGGCCCTCTACCTCGAGTTCATCGGCGCCGTGGCTGCCCAGGACTGGAGCGCGGTCGACGCCATCCTGGCGGCGGACTTCCAGTCCGTGCACACGGACGGCCCGCGCGACAAGGCCCGGGAGATCGAGATGCTCAAGGCCGAGGACCTCGGCGAGTACTCCGTGACCGACTTCACCAGCACGCGCGCCGGGGACACACTCGTGGCGACCCACTGGCTGTCGGTGGCCGAGACGATCAACGGCTCCCGCCTGTCGACCAAGCCGGCTCCTCGCCTCACGGTGTGGCGCCAGGGCGCCAGCGGCTGGCAGATCATCGCGATCGCCAACCTCAACCCGGCCTGATCGTCTCTGCGCTGAGTCGCTGAGGTGGACATGGACGCCCAGGACATCGAGAAGCGCACCGCAGCGGTCGCCGCTGCCCAGGCCGTCGAGAGCGGCATGACCGTCGGCCTGGGCACCGGCACGACCGTGGCCTTCCTCCTCGAGGCCCTCGCGCAGCGGGGCCTCGATGTCACGTGCGTGTCGAGCTCGCCGCGCACGGAGGAAGCCGCCCGCGCCCTCGGCCTGCGCACCCGCTCGTTCGACGACGTGACGTCACTCGACATCGCGATCGATGGTGCCGACCAGGTGACGCCGGACTTCTGGCTCATCAAGGGCGGCGGCATGGCCCACACACGGGAGAAGCTCGTGGCCGCCGCCGCGCATCGCTTCATCGTCATCGTGGACTCCGGCAAGCTGCGCGACCGGCTCACCGCTCCTGTGCCGGTCGAGCTCATGTCCTTCGGACTCGCCAGCACGCTGGCCCGCCTGCCCGATGTCCAGGTGCGCGGCGTGGCGCCGAGCCCGGACAACGGGGTCATCGCCGATTACCTCGGCCCCATCGACGATCCGCGAGCACTCGCCGCGACCCTGTCGGGGACCCCCGGCGTCGTCGAGCACGGGCTCTTCCCGCCCGAGATGGTGGGCGATGTCGTCGTGGGCCGCGGCGAGACCGCGGAGTGGCTCGAGCGCCGCTAGTCCGTTCGTTGAGTGGCGGGTTGTGCCGCGCGACACGCCGTGTCGAAACGGCACAACCCGCCACTCAACGCCGCTAGTAGAGCGTCGGGCCGGCGAGGTTCATCCCGCCGTCGGCCACCAGCGTGATGCCGGTGATGTAGTCGCCCGCGGGACTCATCCAGAAGCCGATGAGCGCCGCCACCTCGTCGGCCGTCTGCAGCCGCTTCAGCGGCATCACCTGCGCGACCTGCTCGGGGTCGAGGCCGTAGCGCTCCCAGGCCTCGGTGTGCACGACGCCCGGGGCGACGGCGATCGTGCGCACGCCCCTCGGCCCCCACTCCTGCGCCCAGGTCGCGGTGAGGCTCTCCACGCCCGCGCGCGCGGCCGAGGAGTGCGACATCCCGACGATCCCGCGGTGCGGGGTGAGCGTCATCGTGATGCTCGCGATCTTGCCGAAGCCATTCGGCAGCATCGAGCGCCTGGCCACCTGCGTGGAGACGTAGAAGGTGGCGTCGAGGTTGAGCCGCTCCACGGCGCGGAACCCCTTGTAGGTGATGTCCTCAGCCTTGGACACGAACTGGCCGCCGGCGTTGTTGACGAGCAGGTCGATCCGCTTCTCGGCACCGAGGACTTCGTCCAGGAGCGCGTCGACTGCCTCGGGCTCGCGGATGTCGCAGGGGTACGCCGTGGCACGCCCGCCCGCCTCCCCGATGCGGGCCACGGTCTCCGCCAGGGCGTCCTCGCGCCGACCGGTGACCACGACAGTGGCCCCCATGTAGGCGAGCATCTCGGCGGTGGCCCGGCCGATGCCGGATCCGCCGCCCGTGATGAGGGCGATGCGCCCGTCCAGGGAGCCGGGAGCGAGGGCGGCGACCGCCTCGGGTCGACGTGGAGGTGTCATGCGCACACCCTAGGCGAGCGCAAGGAACAGCTTCTCGAGTTGCTCGGCGCTCATGGCCGGCTTCTCACCGCGACCCTCGGCTGAGGCGCACTGCTGCAGCCCATTGGCCACGACCTTGAAGCCCGCGCGGTCCAGCGCGCGCGAGACAGCGGCCAGCTGCGTCACGACCTCGCCGCAGTCGCGACCCTCTTCGATCATGGTGATGATGCCGGCCACCTGGCCCTGGACCCGCCGCAGGCGCGTCACCACCTCGCGCTGGCATACCTCATCGAGGGAGATCTCGGCCATGTCCACCCACCCTGGTCGTCGGGGGCCCAGCATACCCCGGGGGGTAGTACAGCGAAGGCGGCCGCGGTGCCGAGGTCAGCCCAGTGGCTGCACGATGACGTGAGCGGCGACCTCGGGCGGCAACTCGACGTACTCCCCCGCAGATCCCACCATCACGCCTCCGGCGGAGCGCTGGACGCGCACCGCGGCACCGGCCACGACGCCGGCACGGTTGAGCAGGCGGACCGTATCGGCCTCGGCCTGGGCCGGCTCGCCAATGCGACGGACAGTCACGCGCACCGTGCCCTCGGTGCCGATCGAATCCAGCGGCACCCACGCGGTGGTCTCCTGCAGCGGCAGTGCGAAGCCCGGCAGGAGGGCGTCCAGGCCCGGGATCGGATTGCCGAACGGCGACTCCGTGGGCGAGCCCAGCATCTCCAGGATGCGGCGCTCCACGGACTCCGACATCACGTGCTCCCAGCGGCAGGCCTCCGCGTGCACCTCCTCCAGCGGCATCTCAAGGATGCCCACGAGCATGCACTCGGCGATCCGGTGCTTGCGCATCACCTGCGTCGCGTACTCGCGGCCGCGCGCGGTGAGCTCGAGGTGCCGGTCTCCGGAGACGGTGAGGAGCCCGTCGCGCTCCATGCGCGCCACTGTCTGCGAGACGGTCGGCCCGCTCTGCCCCAAGCGCTCGGCGATCCGGGCGCGCAGCGGGACGACCCCCTCCTCCTCGAGCTCGAACACCGTGCGGAGGTACATCTCCGTGGTGTCGATGAGGTCACTCACCCCGGCATTCAACCGCACCCGGGGCCGGCGTGCAGCGGCGCCGCCGACGGCCTAGCCTGCGAGCGTGCCCGCCGTCGCCTGGTTCCGCCGCGATCTTCGCCTAGGCGATAACCCGGCCCTCGGAGCGGCCGCGGCGGTCGACGGGACCGTCGTCCCGCTCTTCGTCTTCGATCCCGCGCTCTGGGGACCCGCCGGCGACGTGCGCCGCGCCTACCTCGTGGCCTCGCTGCGCTCCCTCGACGCCGACCTCGGCGGCAACCTGCTGCTCCAGCACGGCGATCCGGTCGACCGTGTGGTCGAGGTGGCCCGCGCCGCGGGCGCGCGCGAGGTGCACATCGCCGCGGACTATGCGCCCTACGGATCGCGCCGCGACGAGGCGGTGCGGACCGCGCTCGCGGAGCATGGCATCGAGCTCATCGCCACCGGATCGCCGTACGCCGTAGCACCGGGCAGGGTCACCAAGGACGACGGCACGGCGTACCGCGTCTACACGCCGTTCTACAAGGCGTGGCTGCGCCACGGGTGGCGCGCCCCCGCCCCGGACGTCACCGCGGAGTACGTCATGCCGGTGGACTGCCACGGCTACCTCGATGCCCCCGACCTGCCCTTCGCGCTCCCGCCCGCCGGGGAGGAGGCCGCCCTGCAGCGCTGGGCCCGGTTCCGCGAGGACCGGCTGACGGCCTATGACGCCACGCGCAACCTGCCCGCGATGGACGGGACTTCGGCCATGAGCCACTCCCTGCGCTGGGGGGAGATCCACCCGCGCACGATGCTCGCCGACCTCGGTGACACCGACGCAGAGGACGTGTTCCGCAAGGAGATCGTCTGGCGCGAGTTCTACGCCAACGTCCTGCACCAGCGACCGGAGAGCGCGCGGAAGTCGCTCGACGCGCGGTTCGACGACGACTTCGCGTGGGACTCCGGCGCGGAGGCGGATCGACTCTTCGAGGCATGGGCGACGGGACGCACCGGCTTCCCTTTCGTCGACGCCGGCATGCGCCAGCTGCTCGCGGAGGGGTGGATGCACAACCGCGTGCGCATGATCGTGGCGAGCTTCCTCGTCAAGGACCTGCATCTCCCGTGGCAACGAGGTGCCGCCCACTTCATGCGCTGGCTGCGCGACGGCGACCTCGCGAGTAATTCCCACGGCTGGCAGTGGACCGCCGGCTGCGGCACGGACGCATCGCCCTACTACCGGGTGTTCAACCCGGTGGGCCAGGGCGAGAAGTTCGATCCCGAGGGGGACTACGTGCGCCGCTACGTGCCGGAGCTCGCGCACCTGCCGGGCAAGTCTGCGCATGCCCCCTGGGATGCGCTCGGCGGCTACGACCACGGCTATCCCGAGCGGATCGTCGACCACGCCGCTGAGCGGGTGGAGGCGCTGGATCGGTTCGCGGCGATGAAGGCGGCGCGCTCGTGACGCCAGCACCGCGGTCCGAGCGGGCACGGCGTACCTGACACACTCCTCACCCATGACGGTCGTCGCGGTCCTCTCCCTCAAGGGAGGGGTGGGCAAGACGACGACCACCCTGGGTCTCGCGGGCGGATCCTGGGCGCGCGGCCAGCGCGTCCTCGTCGTCGACCTGGACCCGCAGGCCAATGCGACCAGCGCCCTCGACGTCGCGGAGCACCCCTTCACCATGAACGACGTCCTCGCCGACGGTCGTCCCGGGATCGCGGCCGAGGCGCTCACCGAGTCGCGATGGGGACCCCGCGTCGACGTCCTCACCAGCGAGGAGGCCCTGGCTCACCGCAACCGACCCGAGGGCCCCGACTCCGCGACGCGGCTTCGGGTCACCCTGGCCGGGGTGGCCGATCAGTACGACCTCGTGCTCCTGGACTGCCCGCCGTCGCTCGACGAACTCACCCGCAATGGGCTGGCGGCGGCCGACCGGGCGCTCATCGTCACCGAGCCCGGGTTCTTCGCCCTGCAGGGCACCTCACGGGCCCTGCAGGCCGTCGACGTGGCCCGGGACTCCCTCAACCTGCGGCTGCGCCCAGCGGGGATCCTCGTCAATCGAGTCCGGGAGGACCTCGACGAGCATCGCCGTCACCTCGCGGAGCTCCAGGCCACCTATCCGGGCCTGCTGCTCGGCATGGAGGTCCCGGAGTCCCCCGAGGTGCCCATCGCGCAGCGGGCCGGCGTGCCCATCCAGGCATGGCCATCGCCGGGGGCGCGCATCGTGGCCGATGCCTTCGATGACGTGCTCGACATCCTGCAGGCCTGAGACCATGGCGGGGAGAGGAGCATCATGACGACGCCCGAGCAGCCCCTGGCCAAGGCCCCTGACGCCGACGTGCACCCCGTGGCGATGCCCTCGCCGTCGAGCGCGAGCGCACCCCCGGTCCCCCGGCCCGCGGCCCCTGTCGAGGCCGACTTCGCGGTGCCCACCCCCTCCGAGCTCCTCGCCCGCAAGGGCAAGGACAAGGACGGCAGGAAGCGCGGCACGCTGAAGGCGGGCAAGGGGCGCACGACCGCCGACGCGCTCATGGGCGCGAGCAAGGACAAGCTCGTCGACTTGGGAGTGCGCGTGCCGAAATCCGTGCGCAAGCGATTGAAGGCCGAGGCCAAGGCGCGCGGAGTGAGCCCCGATGACATCGTCACCGTGATCCTGGACGCCGCGCTCGGCGAGCAGCGCTAGGCGCGCGACCGCGCGCGACCGCGCGCGACCGCGCGCTACGGCGTCGGATGCTGGGCGTCGTAGCGCAGGAATGTCGGCACCGCCGCCACGAGCAATCCAGCGAAGACGATGCACAGGAGCCCGCCGGACACCGCCGACACCGCCTCGCCGAAGACCGCGGCCACCGCGCCCGACTCGACATCGCCAAGGCGCGGCCCACCGACCACGACGACGGTGAAGATGCCCTGCAGCCGCCCGCGGTACTCGTCCGGGGTCGCCGCTTGGAGGATCGTGGACCGGAAGATGGCGCTCACGGTGTCGGCCGCGCCCGCGACAGCGAGGGCGAGGAGAGCCGCCGGCAGCCAGCGCATGAAGCCGAAGACGAGGATTCCCGAGCCCCACACCATGATGGAGATGACGACGGCGAGGCCCTGGCGCTGCACGCGTCCCAGTGGCCCGGAGAAGACGCTGGCGATGAAGGAGCCGACGGCCGGGGCGGCCGACAGCAGGCCGACGATGAGGGCCACGTCGGCGACCGAGCCGCCGAACCACATGGTCGCCACTGCGGGGAAGAGCGCGCGCGGCATCCCGAAGACCATGGCCACGATGTCGAGGTAGAAGGACATCTGCAGATTGCGCTTGCCCTTGAGGAAGCGCAGGCCCTCGAGGACGCTGGCCCATCCGCGAGCCGCGCCCGCCTTGACGCCCTCGGGGGGCAGTGCCGGCAGGCGCCACATCGCCCAGACCGCGATGGCGAAGACCACGAGGTCCAGCAGGTACACCACCGTCACCGTGCCCGCGCCCGCGATGAGCAGGCCGCCCACCACGGGACCCAGGGTGAAGGCGATGCTCCAGGTCAGCGTGTTGAGGGCGTTGGCGGCCGGCAGCAGGTGGCCCGGGATAAGTCGGGGGATGATCGCCTGGCGCGCGGGATTGCTCACCGCGAAGAACCCCGCCTGCACCGCAATGATGCCGTAGAGCAGCGGCACCGAGCTCACGTGCAGCAGGGCCTGCGCGACGAAGGCGAGGGTGCAGAACCACAGCCCGAGGGTCGCGATGAGCGCGACCTTGCGCCGGTCGAAGCGGTCCAGGAGCGCGCCGCCGTAGAGGCCGAGCACGATGAGCGGCACGAGCTGGAAGAGGCCGGTGAGCCCCACGGCGAACGACGTCCCGGTGAGGTCGTACACCTGAAGGGCCACGGCAACCGACGTCATCTGCTGGCCGACGGTGCCGACGCTGTTGCCGATCCACAGGCGACGGAAGGGGGCGCTCTCGCGGAGCGGCGTCAGGTCGGCGAGAAGGCGGGCCATCTCAGGGCGACAGTCGCTCGACGGCCCAGCCCGCGGGGTCGTCGATGCCCGCGTCGACGGCCAAGCGCCGGAACCTGAGCCGGTCGTGCAGTCGGGACTCGCGCCCCTGCCAGAACTCCACGGTCTCGGGGGCGATCATCCAACCGCCCCAGAAGTCAGGCAGGGACACGTCCGCGGGGAAGCGCTCGAGCATCTCGGCATAGCGGTCCTCGAGCACCGCACGCCCGGTGATGACCTCCGACTGCCGGCTCGCCCAGGCACCGATCCGCGAGCCATGCGGACGCGAGGCGAAGTACGCGGCCGCCTCGTCACGCGGCACCGGCGTCACCGACCCGATCACGACGACCTGGCGATGCACGGCGTACCAGGGGAAGACGCAGGAGACACGGCCCGTCGCCGCCAGGTCACGGCCCTTGCGCGACGACAGATTCGTGTAGAAGGCGAAACCGCGAGCATCGGCGTCCTTGAGCAGGACGGTCCGCGCGCTGGGAATGCCCTCGGCCGAGACAGTGGAGAGGACCATCGCATTGGGCTCGGGCAGGCCCGCCTCGACCGCGTCGTCGAGCCAGCGCCGGAACTGGGCCAGGGGGGTCGGTGCCAGGTCGGCCTCCGACAGCGCCCCGCGGTCATAGGAGACCCGCATGCCCTGGAGGTCGCGCTGCTCGGCCACGACCCCGATCCCATCACGCCCCGCGCGCGAGGTTGAATGGGGCCATGGCCGAATTCGTACCCGGGCTCGAGGGCGTGGTCGCCTTCGAGACCCAGATTGCCGAGCCCGACCGCGACGGCGGAGCCCTGCGCTACCGCGGCGTTGACATCGAGGACCTCGTCGGCCGGGTCTCCTACGGCAACGTGTGGGGCCTCCTCGTGGATAACGAGTTCAATCCGGGCCTGCCCCCCGCCGAGCCCTACCCGATCCCCGTGCACTCCGGCGACGTCCGCGTCGACGTGCAGTCCGCGATCGCCGTGCTCGCACCCGGCTGGGGCCTCAAGCCGTTGCTCGACATCAGCGACGACGTCGCCCGCGAGAACCTCGCCCACGTCTCGGTCATGGCCATGTCCTTCGTCGCCCAGTCCGCGCGCGGGCTCGGGGTCCCGATGATCCCCCAGGCCACCATCGACCAGTGCGAGACCGTCGTCGAGCGCTTCATGGTCCGCTGGCGCGGGGAGCCGGACCCCAAGCACGTGCAGGCGGTCGACGCTTACTTCGTCTCCGCAGCCGAGCACGGCATGAATGCGTCCACCTTCACCGCGCGCGTCATCGCCTCCACGGGCGCCGATGTCGCGGCCTCGATCTCCGGTGCCATCGGCGCCATGAGCGGGCCGCTGCATGGCGGCGCTCCCTCCCGCGTCCTCGGCATGATCGAGGAGATCGAACGCACCGGCGACGCCCGCGCCTACGTGCGCGGAGTCCTCGACCGCGGCGAGCGCCTCATGGGCTTCGGCCACCGCGTCTACCGCGCCGAGGATCCGCGCGCTCGTGTGCTGCGCCGCACCGCACGCGAGCTCGACGCGCCTCGCTATGAGGTGGCACTGGCACTCGAGGAGGCCGCGCTCACCGAGCTGCGCGAACGCCGTCCCGACCGCATCCTCGAGACCAACGTCGAGTTCTGGGCCGCCATCGTCCTGGACTTCGCGGAGGTTCCTGCCCAGATGTTCACATCGATGTTCACCTGCGCCCGCCTCGCGGGCTGGAGCGCGCACATCCTCGAGCAGAAGCGCACCGGTCGCCTCATCCGGCCGTCCGCTCGCTACATCGGCCCCGGTCCGCGGGTGCCCGAGGCGGTCCCGGGCTGGGACCCCGTCATGGTCGCGCCGACGGGTTACACGCCGTCGACCCGCGACTCCCAGCAGCCTGTCGTACGCCGCTAGGCCCCTCGACGCGGCGTGACGGCCGCCGCATAGGGTCGTGCCATGGCTGATGACATCCGCATCCCTGCTGACCTGTTGCCCTCCGATGGTCGCTTCGGATCAGGGCCGTCCAAGGTCCGCCGCGAGCAGGTCGCGGGCCTCCTCGACGTTGCCGGCACCTACCTGGGGACCTCGCATCGCCAGAAGACCGTCAAGTCGGAGGTCGGCCGCCTGCGCTCGGGGCTCGCGCAGCTCTTCCGCCTACCCGAGGGCTATGAGGTGGTGCTCGGCAACGGCGGGTCCACGGCGTTCTGGGATATCGCCACCTTCGGTCTCATCCGCGACCGCGCCCTGTTCCTGTCCTTCGGGGAGTTCGGCGCGAAGTTCGCGCAGGCCGCCGCCGAGGCCCCGCATCTCGGCGCGCCCACGGTGATCAAGGCCGACCCGGGCGATGCCCCGGTCTTCGCCGCCGAGGCCGGTATCGATGCCTACTGCTCGCCGCACAACGAGACCTCGACGGGCGTCGTGGTCGTGCCGCAGCGCGTCGCGGGAGCTGACGCCGACGCCCTCATGCTCGTGGACGCGACCTCTGGCGCTGGCGGCCTGCCCCTCGACGCGAGCCAGGCGGACGTCTACTACTTCGCCCCCCAGAAGAGCTTCGGCTCCGACGGAGGCCTGTGGTGCGCGCTCATGTCCCCGGCGGCCATCGCCCGCGTGGAGGAGATCTCCGCCTCGGGGCGTTGGACCCCGGCATTCCTCGACCTCGCCATCGCCATCGACAACTCCCGCCAGGACCAGACCTACAACACCCCAGCGCTCGCCACCATCTTCCTCATGGCCGAGCAGGTGGACTGGTTCCTGGGCAACGGCGGCCTCGACTGGTGCACCGCGCGCACCGGCGAGTCATCCGCGATCCTCTACGACTGGGCCGAGCGCAGCGACTTCGCGACGCCCTTTGTCTCCGATCCCGCCAAGCGCTCCGCCGTGGTGGCCACCATCGACTTCGACGAGCGCATCGATGCCGCCGCGGTGACGAAGGCACTGCGGGCCAATGGCATCGTCGACACCGAGCCCTACCGCAAGCTCGGCCGCAATCAGATCCGTGTGGCGGTTTTCCCCGCGGTGGAGCCCGCCGACGTGCGCCAGCTCACGCGATCGATCGACTACGTGGTCGAGCAGATCGCGTGACCGACGGCCACGACGCGGCCCTCCACGCACCCGTCCGACCCGTCCGTGACCGCGCCACGCTGCTCGCCTACGTGCAGTTGGGCCTCCTCGGCTGGTTCGTCTACGGATTCGGTGCCTCGCTCACCCTCCTGCGCGACGACGAGGGGATCACCCGCACGGCGGCAGCCCTCCTCAGCGTCTCGCTCGCCGCCGGAGGCACCCTCGGCAGCCTCACGGCAGCGCCCTTCGTCCGACGATGGAGTCGGGGTGCCATGCTGCGAGCCGGGTCGATCCTCGTGGCAGCTGGGGCGCTCCTCTACGTGTCGGGCGGCCCGGTCTGGCTGATCGCGGCCGGCCCGTTCGTCGGCTCACTCGGGGCGAGCTACTGCGCCGTCGGCGTGAGCGCCTTCCTCGAGGCGCGGCAGGGAGCGGCCGCCGACGCCTCACTGGCGGAGGCGAACCTTGTCGCCTCTCTCGCGTCCCTCATCGGCACCCTCGCCATCGGCATCGGCGCGACCACGGTCCTCGGCTGGCGCTCCGGCATGGTGCTGCTCGCCATCATCGCGATCCTGCTGGAGGTCGTCCGCGGCCGCGCCCTGGGCCCCTTCGACGTCGGGACGGCGATGGAGTCCCGGCGGGATGCGCCGCGCCTCCCCGGGCTCGTGTGGTGGGCCGTCCTCACGCTGATCCTGCTCACCAGCGTCGAGATCACCCTGCTGCAGTGGGGTCCCGACCTGCTCCGCGAGCGCGGTGGCCTCGGCGCTGCCAGCGCCTCGACAGCGATCGCCGCCATCGTCGTCGGCATGATCGTGGGCCGGCTCGTCGGCTCTCGCATCGTCGAGCGCGTGTCCTCCGAGCTCGTCTTCGGCGCGTCGATCCTCTTCGCGGCCGCCGCGTTCGCCTTCACCTGGCTCGCCTCCAGTGCCGTCCCCCTCGTCGTCGGCCTGGTCCTCGTGGGCATGGGCATCGGCATGCACTTCCCCCTGGGCATCGGGCGGGCCATGCGCGCGTCTGCGGGACAGCCCGACCGCGCGGCAGGCTGGACGAGCGCCGGGATCGGCATCATGAGCGGAGTGGCACCATTCGCCCTGGCCGCTCTCGCCGATGCCTGGGACGTGCATCAGGCGTTCGCGGTCATGCTCGCGTTCTTCGCCGCGAGCTTCTGCCTGCTGCTGTGGAAGCGAGTGCCCGAGTCAGCGTAGGAGTGCGGCCGCGACAGCCACGACGATCAGCCCGCCCAGGACGCCCAGGGTGATGAGGCGCCTCGTGCGGTGATCCACTCCGCCACTCTAGGCGGTAGGGGCTACGGTGCTGTCGTGAGCGACCACCCCTCCGGGACGGACCTGATCCTGGCCGACCCGACCCTGCGTTCCCGGGACGACGACGGGGTCGCGGCCATTGCGATCGGGACCGTGCTCTGGACGCTGAGCCTCGTGGCACTCCTGGTCTTCGGCAGCCGGATCAGCGGGGTCGACGTGGACCGGTGGATCCTCGTGTGCACCTTCGGTGCCGCGCTCGGCGTCCCCGGCCTGGCCCTGGTGCTGGGGCGCCGCCGACGGCTGCGCCGCTCGACGACCGCCTAGGGCTGCCCCAGGTCGAGGACCTCGAACTCCTTCTCGCGAGTCGATTCGATCGTCTGCTCGGGCGCGGTCTCAGCAATCTGCGAGTGGGCGCCGCAGCCGAAGCCGAGGGACACCACCTGGCCATCCGCCGGGGACATGTCGTGCGCGCAGATACCGAAGGCCTGGCCCAGCGGGCCACCGATCGTGATGAGGAAGCCGCAGGAGGCGCAGTCAAGCGAGACGGCCCGGGCCATCGCGGACTCCGGACCGCGCTCCCCGTCGAGCCACCGGTCCGCCGCGACATCGCGGCCGTACGCCGACAGGACGCGCTCCCGGCCCAGTCCGATCTCCCACTGGCCGGGGCTCAGCGGCGCCGGGCTCGCGAGACCGGCGAGGTCATCGGCCCCGGTGAGACCCGCAGTAAGTCGCGGATCATCCGACGGGGTCACCCAGATCGTGCCGATGCCGAGGTCGCCGGGACGGACGCGCTCGCTCCACGGCACCCACGGCGGGGCGATGAGAGCATCGGCCCCCGGGAGCAACACGACCTCGTCCACGGTGGCGACGCGTGCGCGGGCAATGCGCGACACGGTCACGGCCCACCGCCAGCCGACGTAAGCGGGATCCAGGCAGGCGAAGAAGTGCGTCGCGGCCCGATCGCCGTCGCTCTCCGCCCCGAGGTGCTGTCCCACCGTGCCAGCGGGCGCCTCCTCCTGGACGGCGGACAGGGCCAGGTCGACGGCGCCTCCTGCCACGGCATCGACCGGCATCAGTTCACGCTCCCGGAGACGCTGGGGGCCGGGCTCGGGCTCTCCGACGGGCTCGGCTCGGGGGCCAGGCCCGCGCTCGGCACCAATTGGAAGATCCAGATCCCCTGGGTGGACTCGCCCTGCCCGGCTACGACCTGCAGCACCACCCCGGTGGGCGGGACGGGCTGGAGGTCGGGGTAGGTGAAGCGGTAATAGGTCGTGGAGACCGGCGCCTGGGTCAGACGCTGAGAGCCGACTACGGGATACCAGCCGACATCGGCCACCTTGGGGTCGACGCTGATGCCGATGGTGTCACCCGGCACCACGGGGATGCGTGCCACCGTGCCGCCGGCCAGTGCCTCCGAGACGGCATCGGCGGAGCAGGTGTCCGGGCTCAGCGGCGCGCCGTCGAAGGACCAGCAGACAGCCTCACGGTAGGCACTTGTCGTGCCCGAGACCACGCTGACGCCAGGGCTCGGCTTCTCGCAGGACGACAGCGCGAAAGCGGCGACGGCCACCAGGGCGATCGCGGAGGCACGGGTCGCCACGGATCGGTTGCGCACGCTCATCACTCTCATACGTCGAAGTCGTCGGCCACGACGCGCATCACGGCAGCGAGCTTGCGCGAGTGCTCGTCTGCCGGGTAGCGGCCGCGGCGCAACTGGTTCGACGCGGAGTCCAGGAGCTTGATGAGGTCCTCGACGATGACGGCGACGTCCTCGGCCGGCTTGCGCCCGGCCTTGACGACCGAGGCGGGCTGCTCCAGCACGGTGACCGAGAGGGCCTGCTTACCGCGCTTGCCGTCCACGATGCCGAACTCGACCCGAGCGCCCTGCTTCAGCGAGGTGGTGGCCGGGGGCAGCGCAGAGGCGTGGACGAAGACGTCCTCTCCCTCATCCGTGGTGAGGAAGCCGAAGCCCTTGTCCACGTCGTACCACCTGACCTTGCCGGTCGGCATGGCATCCCCTTCGTCTGGCACGTCGTCTGGCCCGCGTGCTCCATAAGGCTAGTCGGCGCGATTCCTCCCGGCCCTTCTAGGGTGGGGCCGTGCCCAGTCAGCGCCCGCCGGGGGAAGGCCTGCTGCGCGCCGGCGCTGTCGTCACCGTCATCGGCCTGATCTGCACCGTCATCGCCATGCTTCCCCTGGTAGTGCCGGGACTGAGCCTGCCCTCGGCCTGGTGGTTCCTCTCCATGCTCACGGGCGTGGGCCTAGCGCTGGTGATCGCCGGCCTCGCGGTCTCGGCCCGCGGCCGGCGGCGCTAGGGCGCCAGCCTCATCAGCTGGTTGAATGCCGGCGCGCCGAGGCCGGACGCCTGATCGAAGCCCTTGGTGGCCCGGCAGCATCCGGCCGGCGGAGCCACCTGGTTTATGCCCTGGGTCACGTCGTAGAAGGCCTTGGCGTAATCGCTCGAGCCAGCCACTCCATACAGCCAGGGGTTGAGGAATCCGAGGCGCCCGTGGCGCGCCGCAATGAGCGCGATGTTGGCGGCCGTGAAGGGCGTGGCGGCGCTCGTGCCACCCACGGGGGCCATCACCCAGGGGACGCCAGGGGGTACCTCGACCTTGGCGAAGTCCTCGAATTGTGCGGGGGTCATCACCACCGACCAGCCCGGCGCGCCGCTGGCGTGGGCGACGACGTCGGGGATGACGCGCCGATCCTGCCGCGTCACATCGGCCTGGTACCACGGCACGGGGTAGGGAGTTGGCCCGCCGGTGCCCGCACCGGCAGTCGAATCATCGCCCAACGATCCCTGCCACGTGGAATCGTTCCACACGACCTCGTTCACGCGCTCGTTCTTCTTGCCCAGGACGATCCGGGTCCCGCCCACCGCGGTAACCCAGGGTGACGCCGCGGGATAGCCGACGCTGAGGTCCTCGTACGGGATCCCGTTATGCAGGCAGCTGCTCGACCCGCTGTCGCCGGTGGCGACGAGGATCGACGTGCCCACGATGGCACCAAGGGCGAAGACGTCGTCGCTGATCCAGCGCAGGGCGCCATCTCCCGTGGCGATGAGGTAACGCATGCAATAGCCGTAGGAGAGAGTGACGACATCCGGATCGAGGCGCGTGTAGGCAGCCGTGAACCCATCGACGAGGGACTGAACGAATGAGGCACCGCCAGCGGCCTCGACGAATTCGAGGCGCGCCGCCTGCGGGAGTACGGCCGCCACGGTTTGCACATCGAGATTGCTCTCGACACCCGCCACCCCGGATGTCTCCACGGGCCGGTCGGGCATGCCGGCGGCGCCCGTCGTCCGCACCGTGGGGGCCCGGTAGTCGAAGCACTTCGCCGCCACATCGGCAATACCCGGGGTATACGACTGGCCCAGCGCGATGATGGCGATGCGGGCACCTTTGCCGCGGTCACCCGCCCGATGGAGCGCGGCGGTGCCGTAGGGAGTGTGCAACTGCTGGGGCGAGTAGGCGAGGTCGCGTAGGGGAATGCCCCCGAGCTCGCCTTGGAAGCACTCCGATCCCGGCCCGAAGGGCTCGCCCGTGTTCACCGGAGGTTCGCCGGCAGCCCGCGGAGTCGGCAGCAAGTCATTGGAGACGGGGATGACCCCGGCGACCACACCCTTCAATGTCTTCGGGATGGCGGTGGCGAAACCCTCGCCTTCAGCGAAGTAATAGCTCAGCAGACCTGGGGCGGGACCCCCCTCGATGACGCTGACCTCGGACTTGTAGACATCCATCCACGTCTGTGTTGGGCCGGTGATGCGCGCGGTGAGGCCGGTGGCATCGAAGGCCACGCTCATGCCCGCGCCCTTCGCCCACGCCGTCAGTCGACTCCGCTGCTGAGGGCTGGCGCCGTACCGCGACGCCGCCTGCTTCAGCGTGAGGAAGTCGCGGTA
>JBPCSL010000002.1:0-4832 GCA_051007175.1 Candidatus Nanopelagicales bacterium | reverse complement strand
GGCACCGTGAAACTGAAGGCCCCGGAGGAGTCCGGTGTCGCTGTGTTGCGGTCCTGCCAGGCACTGCCGTTGACCTGCACCTGGCGCTGGACGACCAGGCCGGGTCTCATGTCCTTGATGACCCCGGTCATCTTCACGACGGTGCCGTCCTTGACGTTGCCGCTGGGCGTCACCTGCAGCGTGACGCCGCCGGTCGGCACGGTGGTGTCCGTCCGCTCCTTGTCGATGACCTTGGTGACGTAGGTCGAGAGCAGGCCCAGTGCCGACCTGAACTGCGCTCCCGACACCGTGCTGAGGTGGCCGTCCAAGCTGCGAGCCGTGAGCTCCTTGGCCGCGCCCGACGGCAGGGTCTTCGTCACGGTCACCGCCATGATGTCCGCGTGGCCGAAGATCTCGGCTACGCGCGACTGCGTGGCAGTCTCGGCCCAGCGCAGGAAGGGGTTGCCCGGTGCCTGCAGGCTCCAGTGATCGTCCACACTCTGGGACCACGGGTAGCCCGTCCCTCCCCACACTTCGCTCGCCGCGTTGGTCCTGCCTCCGGTCGATGCGGTGTAGAAGGCGTTGATGGGCGCGCCGTCGTAGACCGCGGCGAGACCGGTGCCGGTCCCCTGACGGGTGGCCTCGACCGCCTCGGCCCATTGGTTGGCCGCCCCGTATCGCGACTCTGCGATCCAGCCCTGGAAGGTCTGGTCGTAGTAGGGGCCATCGCCGTCGTCCATGTGGCACTTGCACTTGGCGTCCGTGCCGGCGGCCAGCTGGGCCAGCGCATACGAGCGCGAGGAGATGACCTGCGCCTCCAGCGCCCCTTCCGGCCACGTGGGATTGACCTCGGCGATGCCGCGAAGGTACTCGTCGCCGAGGCGCAGCGCGTTGACCACAGCAAGCCTGCGGCCATTGGTCGTCAGGACCGTGCTTACGTCGACCGTGCCGTAGCGGTAGCGGTGCCCCTCCGTGGAGAAGTTCTCTCCCGGGCCCGCGACGTTGAGCAGCGACGACGCCGACCCGGCAGAGCCGGGGTCTCGCGTCCCCGACCACTTCACTCCGACGGTCTGCGCTCGCCCGACCAGCGTCGAGACGCCGCCGACAGTCTTGCGGATGCTCACGAAGCGTCCCGACGGCGTGAGGGTGAAGTTCGTCGACGGACCGGCCACGAGGACGTTCTTGCCGTAAGTCAGCTCGAGCTGGGCACCCGTGCCATCGAGGTCCTCCACGCGCAGGTGGGCGTTCTGCGCCTGGTAGAGCAGGCTGATGCGGACATCGGACTCATCGGGGACGGCCTTCACGCCGACCCCGGGGAAGTAGTACTGCACGATGCGGGACCCGGTCCACCTCTTCGGATCCTGCGAGGCCATCGCATACGCACCCCACTGCGAGAGGCCGACGCCGTGGCCGTAGCCGGTCCCCTCGACGCTGAAGCTCTCGGGCGGAGTGCAGGGATCCGGCGGGGAATCCGCCGTGGGGGCAATGCGCGCGGTCCCCGTCCACGGGAAGAGCCGCTTGGCGCCGCTCATGGCGGAGATGCTGAAGGTGTAGGTGCCCGGAGGGACCTGCTTGCCCTTCTCGTCACGTAGGTCCCAGGTCATGGGGAATTCGGCGGCCGCCGGCGCGGAGGCCGTGAGCGTGCGCACGGGGTCGCCGCACGCGTTGGAGATGGACAGGGTCGCGTCGATGGGGCCATTGGAGCGAGGGGTCAACGTGATGGAGCCCCCGGTCCCCCAGGGGACCTCATCGCCTGTCACCGTCGGCGGGTAGAAGTTCTTCCCCTGCAGCGCGGAGACCGCGAGGCGGATGTGCGGCATGGTCGGCCGCAGGAATTCGCCCGGACACGCGGTGCTCCCGATGTCCCCGTGCCCCAGGATCGTCTTGACGGTGACCTTCTCGCCCGCGTAGTACATCGACGTGGTGCCGCCCCCAGGCCCCGGGCCCGCGGACGTGAGCACCGCCGTGCCCATCGGATTGACGTTGAAGAGGTCGAACTTCCAGGCGATGAGCCGGCTGATCGCGTCGAGGATCTTCTCCTTCTCCGGCTGCGCCGGGTCGAGAGTGTCGGCATTGCCGAGGAAGGACACCGCGAAGGTATCGGTATTGAATCCCGAGGTGTGAGCGCCGATCACCGCCTTGTCGATGCCCCCGGCACGGCCTTCGTAGAGGCGGCCAAATCGGTCGACCATGAAGTTGTAGCCGAAGTCGTTGACCTGGATTCCCTCGGTGAACCAGGAGTACACGTTGCGCATCTGCTGCGCTGCCTGAGCGGGCGTGTAGTCGTTGGTGGTGACGACGTGGTGGACGAAGGCGACTTTGATGGTGTCGGAATACGCCGTGGTGCCGCGACGCAGCGACTCGTCCGCGCCCCACTCCTTGCGGGTGATGATGCGCGGCCCGGGGACGGAGGCCTGCGCCGAGGACGACGGTCCGGCCGTCGATCCCAGGTCGTTGTCCTGGGGGCGCACGGGATTGTCGATCATCGTGAGCTGCGTGTCGGCGGGGACCTGGCCCGAGGGCGTGTCGATGCGCACCTGCACGCCGTCCGCCTCATCCGTGGCGACCGGCTCCGTCGCGTAGCGAGCGCGCTGACCCTCGTCGGTGTTGGGATCGGGCATGTGCTCGCTGATCGGCACCTCCATCCACGGCTGCCACTGACCGTCCTGCCGGACGCGGATGACGACGCGGGAACGGGGGTCGAAGGCCTCGGCCGCCGTGATGCCCACGAGCCCGAAGGACGCCGTGGGCGTCGGCGAGGTCGCGGCCGCGGGCTTCAGTCGAGGCCCGGCGTCGCGCGGTCGCGGTCCCTGGCGGACCTCGGTCTCCCCGGCGAGGGGAACCAGGGAATCGACCCCGGGCGTGCTCGGGAGCGCCGTGGTCGCCACCCCGGCAAGGGGTACCGTCACGACGGAGGCCTTGACCGGTCCGGGATCCGCCTCCGCCGGGCCGCCCGCCACCGGGAGGATGAGGCTCGCGGGCAGCACCAGGGCAGCAGTCAGCACCGCGAGAACTCTCACCGAATGAGGGTGCCCCAGTCCCTCCTCAGGGTGTCAAGCCGACTCACCCTTCTCTCAGACCACTTTGATCACATTCCCAGGGAGTCTGCCTCCAGCGCCCAGGGGAACCCCGACCCCGGGGCTCGACGTCCGAGTCACGTCCCCACGCCCTCTACCCTGGGGGCGTCATCGAGAGGAGTCACGTGAGCGAGCCTGCCCGGCGTTGGCCACGCGTGCTCCTCAGCATCGCTGCCGGGCTCGTCCTCGTGCTAAGCCTTGCCGGGGTCGGGATCAACGTGATGTCGGCCAAGCTCGAGAGCAACATCACGGCCATCGACATCAGCGAGGTCATCGGCCGAGCGCAGCCCACCATCCCCGTCGTCGACGACCAGGGCAACTACTCCGCGGTGAACATCCTGCTCATGGGCAGCGACACGCGCGAGGGCGAGAAGAGCAAGAAGTACGGCGACCCGAGCGTCTACTCGGGCGGCCGCTCGGACACGACGATCCTCCTCCACCTCGCCGAGGACCGGTCCTTCGCCACCGCGGTGAGCATTCCCCGCGATACCTGGGTGATGATCCCCGAATGCAAGCACGGCGGCGAGACCGTCGGGGGGTTCGAGGGGAAGTTCAACACCGCCTTCGAGATCGCGGGTCCCGGCTGCACGGTGAAGCTCGTGGAGCAGATGACCGGCCTGAAGATCGACCACTTCGCGGTCGTGGACTTCATCGGGTTCAAGAATGTCGTCGACGCCCTCGGCGGTGTCGACGTGTGCCTCACCGAGCCCGCCAACGATCCCCTGAGCCAGCTCACTCTGCCCGCCGGCACCAGCACGATCGACGGCGAGCAGGCGCTGTCCTTCGTCCGGGCCCGCGAGACACTGGGGGATGGCTCGGACCTGGGCCGGATCAAGCGCCAGCAGGCCTTCCTCGCCTCGATGATCCGCGAGGTGTCCTCGACAGGACTGCTCTTGAATCCCGTCAAGCTCTACTCGGTCCTCGACTCGGCCACCCAGGGACTCACCACGGATCCCACGCTCGCCAACATCGACAACCTGCGCGACCTGGCCCTCAGCGTGAAGGGGATGTCGCCCGGGCAGATCGCCTTCCTCACCATGCCCTGGGTGCCGCGCGGCGACGGCGAGAACGTCGTCGTCGACGAGGAGGGTTCAGCCCCCCTGTGGAAGTCCATGGCCGATGACGAGCCGTGGATCAAGCCGAAGAAGGCGAACCCGTCGCCGACATCGTCGGCCTCCGACCTCGTGATCCCGCCCTCCGAGATCTCTGTGCGGGTGCTCAACGGCAGCGGCATTGCCGGCCGGGCCGGAGAGGTCGCCTCGGCGCTGGAGGCACAGGGGTTCACCGTCGTGGACATCGGCGACGCCGATCGCTCGGATTATGTCGAGACCGAGATCCGCCACGATGCGCCGACCTCCGAGGCAGCCCGGACGGTGCTGGCCGCATTCCCGGGAGCGACGACCGTCGCCGACGACGGGGCCACGACGATCACGATCGTGGTGGGATCGGCCTTCAGCGCCGTGCAGACCGTCACCATGGGCACGTCCTCGGGCGGGTCCAGCTCCCACCAGGATCAGGAGCGGCAGAGCGACACCATTACGGATCCCACGACCGCCGACAAGGTGAAGTGCTCGTAGGGGTCGATCAGGCCGGCAGGGTGAGGACCGCGGCGCCCTTCTCGAAGTCCAGGCCCTGCACCGCAACGCCCGAATAGCGACCGACCCAGTCCTCGAGGATCGCCTGCTCGTCCTGCCGGATCATGTCGTCGAGGATCACCCGACCACCCGGCACCATCCTGTCGCGGAAGAACGGCAGGGCGGGCCAGCGCGCCTGCGG
>JBPCSL010000001.1:0-12614 GCA_051007175.1 Candidatus Nanopelagicales bacterium | reverse complement strand
GCACGTCAACGCCCCTTTCACCCGTCCCCCCGCATGTCGGCGCTCGAGTCTTGCACCTCGCGCCAATTCCGACCACAGGCCATCGCCAGACGGCGTACGGCCGGGAGGGAGACCCCGATGACGCTCCCGTAGTCGCCCCTCACCCCGGCGACATACGGCGCGCCCAGGCCGTCGAGGGTGAAGCCACCCGCCACGTGTAGTGGCTCTCCCGTGGCGATATAGGCCGCGATCTCGTCGTCATCAGCGTCCACCATCTCGACCTCCGTCGACACGGCCTCGCCCGCGTTTTCCCCGGTCGCGGTGTCGATGAGCCAGTGGCCGGTGTGCAGGACGCCGGTGCGGCCGCGCATGCGCTGCCATCGGCGGAGAGCTTCCTCGGGCGTCGGCGGCTTGCCCAGTCGTACGCCGTCGACCTCGAAAATCGAGTCGCAGCCCAGGACGAGGGCTCCCGCGGGGGCCTCCCCCAGCACCGCCTCGGCCTTGGCCCGGGCCAGGGCCAGGGCCACCTCGGGCACCGGGCGGTGCGCCATCGCGTCCTCGATCGCCTCCTCGTCGATCCCGCTCACGAGCACGAGGGGGGTGACCCCCGCCTGCTCGAGGAGGCGGAGGCGCGATGGGGACGCCGACGCGAGCACGAAGAGGGCCACGACCCCACTGTGCCAGCCCGGCGCCCATCCCTAGACTGCGGCGCGTGCAGAAGGTCCTCATCGCCAACCGCGGCGAGATCGCCGTTCGCGTGGCCCGAGCCTGCCGGGATGCCGGCCTTGCCTCCGTCGCGGTGTACGCCGATCCCGACCGCGATGCCCTGCACGTCGAGATGGCCGACGAGGCCTACGCCCTCGGCGGTTCCACTGCCGCGGAGTCCTACCTCGACATCGCCAAGATCCTCGATGTCGCCACTCGCTCCGGAGCCGACGCCGTGCATCCCGGCTACGGATTCCTCTCCGAGAACGCCGACTTCGCGCAGGCCGTCATCGACGCAGGACTCACCTGGATCGGTCCACCGCCCGAGGCCATCCGCTCCCTCGGAGACAAGGTCTCCGCGCGTCACATCGCCGCGCGGGCCGGGGCCCCGCAGGTGCCCGGCACACCCGATCCCGTCTCGGGGTCCGATGAGGTCGTGGCCTTCGCGCAGGAGCATGGGCTTCCCGTCGCCATCAAGGCGGCCTTCGGCGGCGGCGGTCGCGGTCTCAAGGTGGCCCGCACGCTGGAAGAGATCCCCGAGCTCTACGAGTCGGCGGTGCGCGAGGCCGTCGCCGCCTTCGGGCGCGGTGAGTGCTTCGTCGAGCGCTATCTCGACAATCCGCGCCACGTGGAGACCCAGGTCCTCGCCGACACGCACGGCAATGTGGTGGTGGTGTCCACGCGTGACTGCTCCCTGCAGCGCCGCCACCAGAAACTGGTCGAGGAGGCGCCCGCGCCCTACCTCAGCGAGGCCCAACTCGAGGAGCTCTATCGCGCGTCGAAGGCGATCATGCGGGAGGCCGGCTACTACAACGCCGGCACCTGCGAGTTCCTCGTGGGAGAAGACGGCACGATCTCGTTCCTCGAGGTCAACACGCGCCTGCAGGTCGAGCACCCGGTGAGCGAGGAGGTCGCCGGCATCGACCTCGTCCGCGAGCAGTTCCGCATCGCCGACGGCGGAGTGATCGACTACCCCGACCCACAGCTGCGCGGCCACAGCATCGAGTTCCGCATCAATGGAGAGGACCCGGGCCGCGGATTCCTGCCCGCACCTGGTGTCCTCACGACCTGGGTCGAGCCCACGGGCCCGGGCGTCCGCGTCGACGCCGGCTTCCGTCAGGGCGACGTCATCGGCGGCAACTTCGACTCGCTGCTCGCCAAGCTCATCGTGACCGGCCGCGATCGCGAGGAGGCCCTCGAGCGCTCCCGGCGTGCGCTCGCCGAGTTCAAGGTCGACGGCATCGCCACCGCGCTCACCTTCCACCGCGTCGTCGTCGAGGATCCCGCGTTCGCGCCGCAGGACGGGTCGCCGTTCCGCGTGCACACGCGCTGGATCGAGACCGAGTTCGACAACACGATCCCCGCCTACTCCGGCTCGGCCGCCGACGTCGACGATCCCGTCGAGCGCGAGACCCTCGTCGTCGAGGTCGACGGGAAGCGCCTGGCGGTCACGCTGCCCTCCGGCCTTGGCACGGCCAAGCCGGCCGGGGGCGCCGCCCGCCCGAAGGCCCGGCGGGGCGCCACGTCCGCCGCCGGCACCGCCTCTGGCGACGGCCTCACCGCCCCCATGCAGGGCACCATCGTGAAGGTGGCGGTCGAGGAAGGCCAGCAGGTGGCGGCCGGCGACCTCGTCGTCGTCCTCGAGGCAATGAAGATGGAGCAGCCCCTCACCGCCCATAAGGCCGGCACTGTGAAGGGACTGGACGCCGCGGTGGGCGCGACGGTGCCCACCGGCACCGTGCTCTGCGAGATCGTCGACTGACCGACGTCCGTGCCCGGCGGCGGGGTAACGTCGAAGCATGTCCCGTCGGCTCCGCGCCCTGCTCGCCCTGACTGCCCTTGCCGTCGCCGGCGTGGGCCTGGTGGCCCCGAGTGCCGCGCTCGCCCGGACCTCGATCGATGCCGTGGCCTCGGCCTTGCGCAGCGACCCCGTCTACAACGATCCGAGCGCCGAGAATGCCCTCAGCCCGGGACAGGCGGACGATCTGCGCAGTCAGATCTCCGCCACGGGACTGCCCATCTACATCGCGGTGCTGCCGGCCTCCTCGGCCACCGATGCGGGCAGCCCCGACAGGCTCCTCACCGACCTGCGCAATGCCGTCGGGCGCGATGGCGTCTACGCCGTCATCGCGGGCAACTCCTTCCGGGCCGGGAGCACGAGCGGCTCGGTGACGGCGATCGCCGATGACGCCTTCCAGTCGCAGAAGGCCAATGGGCCGTACGCCGTGCTGGAGTCCTTCGTGGCCGGAGTCGACGCCCAGTACAACGACGGAGGGTCACAGTCCTCCAGCGGTGGCGGTGGATTCCCCTGGGTCGGCCTGATCTTCCTTCTCGTCATCGTCGGCGGCGGCGGAGCGCTGATCTTCTTCGCCGTGCGATCGTCTCGGAAGGCCAAGGCCCGTCAGATCGCCGCGGTCAAGCCCGCCCTCGACGAGGATGTGACCGCTCTGGGCGAGAAGCTGGCGGCGTTCGACATCAAGGACCCCAAGTTCGACGACGCTGACCGCGCTGACCTCCAGACCGCACTCGACTGCTACTCCCGCGCCAGCGATGCCTCGGCCCGCGCGGCCTCGGATGCCGACATCACCGCCGCGACAAGCGCCCTCGAGGAGGGACGCTTCGCCCTCGCCTGCGTCGAGGCCCGCATGGCCGGGCAGGCGCTACCCCAGCGGCGACCGCCGTGCTTCGTCGATCCGCGGCATGGGCCCAGCACCTCCGATGCGATGTGGGCCCCCGACGGCGGTGCGCCGCACCCGGTGCCCGTCTGCGACGCCTGCGCGGCCACCCTGCGCTCCGGTGCAGCCCCGCAGCCGCGCGAGGTGATGGCCGGGGGACAGCAGGTGCCCTACTGGAGGGCCGGGTCGGCGTACGCGCCGTATGCCCGCGGGTACTACTCCTCGTTCGGTGACATCCTCCCCGCACTCTTCATCGGGACGATGCTCGCCAGTGCGTTCAGCACTCCGGCAGCCGGCATCGCCACGGCGGGCCCGTCGGGCGGCGGACAGGACGCCGGCAGTCACTTCGGCGGGGGCGACTTCGGTGGAGGCGGTTTCGGGGGCGGGGACTTCGGCGGAGGCGGGGACTTCGGCGGCGGGGACTTCGGCTAGGCCATCTCACAGTCAGTCGCTGGCAAGGTTGCCAGCACGATGACACAGAAACCTGGGGATAACTCCCGCCACACTCGGTCGCTGGCACGGTTGCCAGCACGACGTCACTGCAACCTGGGGATAACTCCCCCCTCACGGTGCCGAGTCCGCGCCTATGCCTCGGCGCTGCGATGCAGCCGTCGGGCCGCCTCGGCGATCGACCCGCTCAAGCTCGGATAGACCGTGAACGTGCCGGCCAGCTGATCCACTGTCAGGCGCGCGTCCACCGCCACCGTGAGCGCATGGATGAGCTCGCTCGCCCGCGGTCCCACCACCACGCCTCCGGTGACGATGCGCGAGGTCGGCCGGCAGAAGACCTTGACGAATCCATGCTGGATTTCCTGCATCTTGGCCCGCGCGTTGGTCGCCAGCGGCAGCATGACGACCTCGGCCCGCGCGTCACCAGCATCGACCTCGCGCTGGGTGACGCCCACGGTTGCGATCTCGGGAGTGGTGAACACCGTGCTGGACACCGTGGCCAGGTCGAGCGGGGTGACCGCGTCACCCAGCGAGTGCCACATGGCAATACGGCCCTGCATCGCGGCCACCGAGGCCAGTGGGAGGACGCCGGTGCAATCTCCCGCGGCGTACACCCCGCGGGCAGACGTGCGCGACACGCGGTCGACGGTGACATAGCCGCGCTCGTCGGTGTCCACGCCCGCGGACTCCAGCCCGAGATCCTCGGTATTGGGCAGGGAGCCGACGGCCAGCAGGACATGGCTCCCCTCGATGACGCGCCCGTCCTGCAATTCCACTTCGACGCCGTCGTCGGTACGCCGTGCGGCGACGGCGCGGGCCCGCTCGAGCACGGTCATCCCGCGACCGGCGAAGACGTTCTCGATGACCTCGGCCGCGTCGGGATCCTCGCCCGGCAGCACGTGGTCGCGGCTCGACACGAGAGTCACCTGCGAGCCCAGCGCGTGGTAGGCGGAGGCGAACTCAGCACCCGTCACGCCGGACCCCACGACGATGAGGCGCGGCGGCACCTCCGTGAGGTCGTAGAGCTGCTGCCAGGTGAGGATGCGCTCGCCGTCGGGCATCGCATCGGCGAGCAGACGCGGCCGCGCACCGGTCGCCAGCAGCACGACATCCGCGGGGAACTCCTCGACCTGACCGTCGTCCAGGGTGGCCGCGACCCGCTGTGCGGACAGCAGCCGGCCCCGGCCTCTCACGCAGCGGATGCCCTCGCTCACGAGCCGCTGGCGAATGTCATCGCTTTGGGCCTGGGCCAGTCGCTTCACGCGGCCGTTCACCACCGCGAGGTCCACGCCGAGAGCACCGGGCCCCGCCACCTCCCCGGCAACGCGGATGCCGAGCTCGCCGGTGTCGGCCGCCGACGACAGCACATCGGCCGTCGCGATGAGGGTCTTGCTGGGCACGCAGTCGGTGAGCACCGCCGCTCCCCCGGCCCCATGGGGGTCGATGATGGTCACGTCGGCACCGAGCTGTGCGGCGACTAACGCGGCCTCGTATCCCCCGGGCCCTGCCCCGATGATGACGACCGATGTCACGCGGGACATTGTGTCGGACCGCCCCGCGGGGACCTCATCGCCCGTACCCTGGCCGCGTGGCGCTCTACGCGGCGTACGGCTCCAACCTCGATCCCCACCGAATGTCGGAACGGGCTCCCCACTCGCCCGTGGCCGGCACCGGGTGGCTCGAGGGCTGGCGGCTGACCTTCGGCGGCGAGGACGTGGGCTGGGAGGGCGCCCTGTCGATGGTTGTCGAGGAGCCCGGCAATGCCGTGTTCGTCGTCCTCTACGACATGCATCCCCTCGATGAGGCCGCCCTCGACGCCTGGGAGGGCATCTCGCTAGGGTTCTGGCACAAACTGCGGGTGCGGGTCCAGACCCTCGACGGCGACCAACTCGCGTGGATCTACGTCCTCGACGCCTACGAGGGTGGGCTCCCGTCGGCGCGCTACCTGTCGATCATCGCCGACGCGGCCGAGGCGGGCGGAGCGCCGGACGACTATGTGGCGCGCCTTCGCGAACATCCCTGCACCTGATCACGGCGTTGAGTGGCGCCTTATGTCGCGAATCCGGGCATCCGGAGCGACATAAGTCGCCACTCAACGACTGGTAGCGTCGCGGCGTGACCGAGCCTGACGACGATCCCCGCGCCGCAGCCGAGGCTGCGGCCCGCGACCTGGCCCGGCTCACCGATGTCCAAGCCCACGACATCGCGATCGTCCTCGGCTCGGGCTGGGTTCCCGCTGCCGACGCGCTCGGCACCACAGTCGCGGAGTTCCCGGTCACGGAGCTGCCCGGGTTCGCCCCTCCGGCCGCGCATGGGCACGCAGGCCGGGTGCGCAGCATCGACGCCGACGGGAGGCGCGTCCTGGCCTTCCTCGGCCGTACGCACCTCTACGAGGGCCGCGGCGTGGACGCCGTCGTCCACGGCGTGCGCACGGCCGCTGCTGCCGGCTGCTCCACCATCGTCCTCACCAACGGCTGCGGTGGCCTGGACCCCTCCTGGTCGCCCGGCACGCCGGTGCTCATCCGCGACCACCTCAACCTCTTCGGCGTCACGCCGCTGCGCGGGGCGACGTTCATCGACATGACGGACCTCTACTCGGCCCGGCTGCGCACCATCGCCCGCGACATCGACCCCACGCTGCCCGAGGGCGTCTACGCGCAGTTCCTCGGCCCCCAGTACGAGACACCGGCGGAGATCGAGATGGTGCGCGCGATCGGTGGCACTCTCGTCGGCATGTCGACCGTGCAGGAGGCCATCGCGGCCCGCGAGGCCGGCATGGAGATCCTCGGTGTCTCCCTGGTGACGAACCTTGCGGCAGGCATGACCGGCGAGCCGCTGAGCCACGAGGAGGTCCTCGCGGCAGGCAATGCGGCGGCCTCGCGCATGGGCGGCCTGCTCGCCGAGGTCCTGCGGAGGATCTGATGCTGCTCACCTCGACCGTGGACGGTCGCGAGCTGGAGATCCGCGAGCTGCGCGACGATGATGTGCGACCCGACGAGTCCTCCGAATGGGATGCCTGGGATGACGACTGGCTCCCCGAGGAGGAGCAGCCAGTGCACCAGCGCGCCGTGGTCATCCTCGACGGGGAGATCGTGGGCACGATGTCCTGGCACCCCGTCCTCTACGGCCCGACCCGCGGGTCGCGCGCCTGGAGCATGGGCATCGGGCTGGCCCCGCATGCGCGCGGTCGCGGCATCGGCACAGTGGCACAGCGACTGCTGAGCGACCACCTGCTGGAGTCGGCACATCGCGTGGAAGCCTCGACCGACATCGCCAACCTCGCCGAGCAGCGCTCGCTGGAGAAGGCGGGCTTCGAGCGCGAGGGCGTCCTGCGCGGAGCCCAGATGCGTGCCGATGGCCTGCGCCACGACCTCGTCATGTACGCGCGCGTCCCCTGATAACGCACCCTCAGTTCGCTCGCGCAGGCGGGCCACGGGCACCGTTCGACTCCTAGCCTGCCTCACATGAAGCGACTCCTCGTCCTCGCTCTGGCCCTCCTCGCCCTTTCCGTCAGCGTGACAGCTCCCGCGCAGGCGGTGCAGGACTTCAACGTCGGGGACCGTGTCGAGGTCGACGCCCTGGGCATCGGGAAGTGGGAGCCGGGGGTGGTGATCGAAGAGAACGCCGACGCCTACCTCGTGCGAGTGGATCCTGCTCGCCCCGGCATGCTCAGCGCCGAGTACACCATCCCCAAGACCGGCGATTGGGTGAATCGCATCCGTCCCTCCACGGCTCCGCTGCCCCCTGATCAGAAGGTAGACACGCGCAAACCCACCGGCATCCTCGATTGTCCGATCCTGCAGGGGATCAACGGTCAGCGAATCGCGGTGGCGACACTCAAGAAGATGGTGCGCTGCCTCCTGGAGTACTACGAGGGAGACGACTACGCCAGCAGGGTGGACATCAAGTCCTTCAAGGTCGGCAAGCCCCGGCAATGGAACCCCTACAGCGACATCGGGCCCGGCACGCTCAAGACCCCGGTCTATCCCATACGAGTCATGGCGACCCAGCTCTGGTGGACCGCCGCCTCCGTGCAAGAGCAGCGGTGGCTGCGGATCTTCGACTGCTACTACTCCACTCTCGACGAATGGATGTGCGGACTCAGCCAGAGGCTCAAGGACTGGACGTCCGTGACGAGGCCACGCGGGTAAAACCGCGGAGGGCTACCCTGGCCCGATGACCGCGCAGTTGGCCGACGTCGCGTCGACGAACGCCGACCTGCGCCGTTTCCTCCATGGGCTGCCCGGCGTCGACCAGGCCGGCGCCGATGCCCGGGCGGCCATGCTCGCCACGAGGTCCATCAAGGCGGAGTCCAAGGCTCGGGCCCTCGACCTCGCCATCTCCATGGTGGATCTCACCACCCTTGAGGGCATGGACACCCCCGGCAAGGTCCGCGCGCTCTGCGCGAAGGGCCTGCGGCCCGACCCGACCGATCCGTCCGTGCCGCACGTGGCTGCCATCTGCATCTACGGCGACATGGCGGCGATCGCGCGCGATGCCGTGGGCGACGTGCTGCACGTGGCCGCGGTCGCGACCGCGTTCCCGTCCGGGAGAGCAAGCCTCGCGGTAAAGCTGCAGGACACACGAGAAGCCGTGGCCGCGGGTGCAGACGAGATCGACATGGTGATCGACCGGGGCGCCTTCCTCGCGGGCCGCTACCTTGAGGTCTTCGAGGAGATCGTCGCCGTCAAGGCGGCATGCGGCACCGCCCACCTCAAGGTCATCTTCGAGACAGGCGAGTTGCGCACCTATGACAACGTGCGACGCGCTTCGTGGCTGGCGATGCTCGCGGGCGCCGACTTCATCAAGACGTCCACGGGCAAGGTGAGCCCCGCTGCCACGCCGCCGGTCACTCTCATCCTGCTCGAGGCCGTGCGCGACTGGTTCCGCCAGACGGGCCAGCGGGTGGGCGTGAAACCCGCCGGCGGGATTCGCACCGCCAAGGACGCCATCCGCTACCTCGTCATGGTCAACGAGACGTGCGGAGAGGCCTGGCTCACCCCCGACCTCTTCCGATTCGGGGCCTCCAGCCTCCTCAACGACCTACTGCTCCAGCGGCAGCGCATGGCCTCCGGCCACTACTCCGGCCCCGACTACGTGACGATCGACTAGGAGCGCCATGACCTTCGAATACGCGCCCGCGCCGGAGTCGCGCTCCGTCGTCGACATCGACTCCCACTACGGCCTCTTCATCGACGGCGCGTACGTCGAGCCGCTCGACGGTGCATCCTTCAAAACGGTGAATCCCGCGACCGAAGAGGCCCTGGCGGAGGTGAGCGAGGCAGGACCAGCTGACGTCGATCGCGCCGTGCGCGCGGCCCGCACGGCGTACAAGACGACATGGTCGAAGATGCCCGGAGCCGAGCGCGCAAAGTACCTCTACCGGATCGCGCGCATCATCCAGGAGCGCTCTCGCGAGCTGGCCGTCCTGGAGACCCTCGACAATGGCAAGCCCATCCGCGAGTCGCGCGACGTCGACCTGCCGCTGACCGCCGCTCATTTCTTCTACCACGCGGGCTGGGCCGACAAACTCGACTACGCGGGCCTCGGGCGCGACCCGCGGCCCTATGGCGTGGCCGGCCAGATCATCCCCTGGAACTTCCCGCTCCTCATGCTGGCGTGGAAGGTCGCTCCCGCACTGGCCACCGGCAACACGGTCGTCCTCAAGCCCGCGGAGACCACGCCGCTCTCCGCGCTCGCCTTCGCCGACATCTGCCAGCAGGCCGAGCTCCCTCCCGGGGTCGTCAACGTCATCACCGGCGCCAGCGCCACCGGGCGTCTCCTCGTCGAGCATCCCGACGTCGACAAGATCGCCTTCACCGGATCCACCGAGGTCGGCAAGCAGATCCAGCGCGCGATCGCGGGCACCCGCAAGTCGCTCACCCTCGAACTCGGCGGCAAGGCCGCCAACATCGTCTTCGACGACGCGCCGCTCGACGAGGCGGTCGAGGGCATCGTCAATGGCATCTTCTTCAACCAGGGGCACGTGTGCTGCGCGGGCTCGCGACTGCTCATCCAGGAATCCGTCGTCGACGACGTGCTGGATCGACTCAAGCAACGGCTCTCCACCCTGCGCTTGGGCGACCCCATGGACAAGAACACCGATATCGGCGCGATCAACTCCGCCGAGCAGCGTGCCCGCATCGACGAGCTCGTCCGCTCCGGTGACGCTGAGGGCGCCGATCGCTGGTCCGCTCCGTGCGCGCTCCCCGAGAAGGGCTGGTGGTACCCGCCGACGATCTTCACCGGGGTGACGCAGGCCCATCGCGTGGCCCGCGAGGAGATCTTCGGCCCGGTCCTATCCGTGCTCACCTTCCGCACCCCCGACGAGGCGATCGAGAAGGCCAACAACTCGCCCTATGGGCTGTCGGCCGGGGTGTGGACCGAGAAGGGCTCGCGCATCCTCTGGATGGCCTCCCGGCTGCGCGCCGGCGTCGTGTGGGCCAACACCTTCAATCGGTTTGATCCGGCCGCGCCCTTCGGCGGGTTCAAGGAGTCCGGGTTCGGCCGCGAGGGCGGCCGGCAGGGACTTGCCTCCTATCTGAAGACGGAGATCTGATGGACGGCCGCATCGACGTGCGCAAGACCTACAAGCTCTTCGTCAACGGCGCGTTCCCGCGCAGCGAGAGCGGGCGCACCTACGCGGTGACTGACGCCAAGGGCCGATTCCTCGCCAATGCCTCGCTCGCCTCGCGCAAGGATGCCCGCGACGCCGTGCTCGCCGCGCGGGCCGCGCAGCCCCGGTGGTGGGACGCCACCGCCTACAACCGCGGTCAGATCCTCTACCGCATCGCCGAGATGCTCGAGGGGCGCCGTGCGCAGTTCGAGGATGAGGTCGCCAAGGCGGAGGGTCTCTCCGCACGGCGGGCGGCCTCGGCGGTGGACGAGTCGATCGACCGCTGGGTCTGGTACGCCGGATGGTCCGACAAGATCGCCCAGGTCCTTGGGTCGAGCAATCCCGTCGCCGGGCCCTACTTCAACTTCTCGGTCCCTGAGCCCACCGGCGTCGTTGCCGCGATCGCACCCCAGCGCTCGTCGCTGCTCGGCCTCGTGAGCGTCGTGGCACCCATCATCGTCGGCGGCAATACGTGCGTCGTCGTGGCGGCTGACGAGCGCCCCCTGCCGGCCATCACCCTGGCGGAAGTGCTCGCCACCTCCGACCTGCCGGGCGGTGTCGTCAACATCCTCACCGGCCGCGCGGCCGAGATCGGTCCCTGGCTCGCCTCACATGCCGACGTCAATGCACTCGACCTCACCGGCGTCGAGGACGACGGACTGGCCACCGAGATGGAGGTGGCGGCCGCCGTCAACGTCAAGCGAGTCCTCCTCCCGCCGCGCAAGGCGCCCGACTGGTCGGCCGACCCGGGGATGGGCCGCATCCGGCAGTTCGTCGAGTCGACCACCGTGTGGCATCCCATCGGTGTCTGACACCTTCGACGTCTTCCACGCAGGCGAGGCCGCGGCGCTCATCGCCTCGGGTGCGACCCTCGAGCGCCACGCCCACCAGATGCGCCTGTCCCTGCCGGTGCCGGCGCACGACAACGCGGAGTTCCTGGCGTTCGCCGCCGATGCGACTCCTCCCGTGCCCTGGACGCAGATCCTGCCGTCGCTCCTCGCCGCCTATCCGCCCGAGCATCCCGACTACCTCTCCGGCGACGAGGCGCTCATCGACTCCTACCTGTTGCCCTACACGGTCGGGGCCAAGCTCGGGCCGCTCATCTGCGAGGCAAGTGCCATCGCCGTGCGAGACGGCCACGCCTACGGCGGGATCCTGGTCGTCGACCGGCCCGGTGAAGGACCGTGGGTGTGCGATATCTGGCGCGACCCCGATCCGCGATACGCCGGCACCGGTACGGCGTTGCTGCGCTGGGCGGCGGCCCGTCTCGCGGGCTACGCGAGCCTCGGTCTCGTGGTCACGACATCCAATGAACGTGCGGAGCGCGCCTACCTGCGCGCGGGCTTCATCCGGGAGACGACGAGCTGGAAGTTCCGGAGGACAACCTAGTCGTCGTCGCGCGTACGCATACGCAGCACGATGACCGTGCCGATCGCGGCGACGGCCACCACGCCCAGCACGATCGCGACGCGCGGAGCCCAGCGCTTGGACTCCTCCATCACTTCGGCTGCCTGGCTGAGTACCTCATCCGCCTTGCCGAGCGCCTGGTCGGCCACTCCGAGAACGGAATCCGTCTGCTCGAGGACCTCACGCAGGCGATCGAGCCCGCCCCGGACTCCCTCCACCTGGGTCGCAGTGCTGAGAAGCTGCTCGGTCACGCTCATGGGACCTCCTTATCGGGCGGCAGCGGCCGCGTAGGCGGGCTTGATCACATCATTGATGAGCGCGAGGCGCTCGTCGAAGGGGATGAACGCGCTCTTCATGGCATTCACCGTGAGCCAGCGCATCTCGTCGACGCCCCAGCCGAAGGCCTCGCTCACCTGCACCATCTCCTGGGTCATGGAGGTATCCGACATCAGCCGGTTGTCGGTATTGATGGTGACGCGGAACCGCAGGGCCGAGAGAAGCCCGATGGGGTGCTCCGCGATGCTCTTGGCAGCTCCCGTCATGACATTCGACGTCGGGCACAACTCGAGCGGGATGCGCCGGTCCCGCACATAGGACGCGAGAGGACCGAGCTCATACGTGCCGTCATCACGGCGATGGATGTCATCGACGATGCGTACGCCGTGGCCCAGGCGATCCGCCCCGCACCACTGGATGGCCTCCCAGATGCTCGGCAGCCCGAAGGCCTCGCCGGCGTGGATGGTGAAGTGGGCATTCTCGCGCCGGAGGAACTCGAAGGAGTC